>JAOAHK010000463.1 GCA_026415275.1 Anaerolineales bacterium | reverse complement strand
GGCAAGAGACACAGCCAGACCGCCAGCGGACGGGCGATCAGGATCAACACCAGGGCGGCGAGCAAGGCCGTCGGCGCGACTGGCCAGAGCTGGGAGGGGTTGACCAAGAGGCCGAGGATCAAAAACATCCCGATCTGGGCCAAGCGCGCCAGGCCATCGTGAAAACGGGCGATCTCTAGACGCGCCTCGAGCCGGCGATTGCCGAGCACCAGACCCGCGAGATAGATCGCCAAAAAGCCGCTGCCGCCGAGGATCGCGGTGAGGCCAAACAGGCAGAGCGCCCCAGACATGACCGCAAGCGGATAGAGTCCTGGGGGCATGCGCAGGTGATTGACCAGCCAAACCAGACCGAAACCGCCGCTAAGCCCTAAAAGTCCACCCAGACCCATCTGCAACACAAACTCGCTTGCAAGCCGCAAGCCCGCCTGCCCTTGACTGTCCTGGATCAAGGCGATCAGGGCGATGGTCAAGAAGATCGCCATCGGGTCATTGCTGCCCGATTCGATCTCAAGGGTGGCGCCGACCCGTTGTTTGAGCTCGAGACCATGCGCGCGTAACAGCGAAAAGACCGCAGCGGCATCGGTCGAGCTGACGATGGCCCCAAGCAACAGGCCCTCTTGCCAGCCCCAACCCAACCATAGGGCAAGCAACAGGCCCATGACCCCGGCAGTGATCAGGACGCCGAGGGTGGACAGGACAAGGGCCGGATAGAGACCGACCCGAAAGTCGCGCTCGTCTGTCGCTAGCCCCCCATCGAACAGGATCACAGCGAGCGCCAAGGTACCGAGCAGGTGGGCAAGCCCCAGGTCAGCGAACTGGATGCCGCCAGGTCCCTCTGACCCAAAGAG
>JAOAHK010000462.1 GCA_026415275.1 Anaerolineales bacterium | reverse complement strand
GATCAAGATGACGCCTATGATAGCTAAATGAACGCGCACAGCCCGGCGCTCGCGCGCAGCAATGGAGGCATCAACACTTTTCGGAGTTACCTTAAATTTCAAAGGTTTGCGGAAGATCAATACCAGATAAGACTGCAAAAAGACCACCATCCTGAGGAAGCTATAAATCTCGCTTTTGAAGTAACGGAAAACGCCTCGCCCGCCAACCTGATTGGCAAGGACATTCAAAGCAAAATATGGCGTCCAATGCCAAAAGAAGGCGCTCATCTCCACTTGCATTGGGAGCACATTGAACAGCATGATCCAAATCGGGATCAGGATAAAAGCGAGTTTTTGGAGAGACTCGACATACGCCAAGAAGCTGGCAAAATATGAAATTCGCTGCGAAAGGGTTAAGCCCCGAATCCATAACGGGCTTTCCTTGCTGCGATACAGTTGCATCGTGCCTTGTGCCCAGCGTAAGCGTTGCAAGAGATAGGCTTGCACGGTCTGCGGCGCTATTCCAAAGGCTAACGGTTCCCGCAGGAAGTAAGATGACCAACCGTGGCTGTGCAAACGGACTGAAGTGTGAATGTCCTCGGTGATCGTTTCCGTTGCCACCCCGCCCACCTCTTCCAGCGCTTTTCGGCGCAGCACTGAGGGACTGCCACACCAAAAGGCACTGTTGGAAACATTTTTACCCGGTTGAATCACGCGAAAGAACAGAGATTGCTCATGCCATACAGATGACTTTTGGTCATGTTGGATTGAGTCGGCGTTGTAGAACTCTTGCGGCAGTTGAACAAAAGCTAACTTTTCGTCTTCAAAATACCCCAACGTGCGATCGAGGAAATCTGGCTTGGGGATCATATCTGCATCCAGCA
>JAOAHK010000045.1 GCA_026415275.1 Anaerolineales bacterium | reverse complement strand
CTTATATACAGCTCTGCGCAGCGCGCACTATACCTTTGTCGCTGTAGTCGCCTGTGATATGCCATTTGTTAACCCCGAATTGCTTGAAATCCTTTTCCGCACACTAGAAGAAAGCAAGGCAGATGCTGTCATCCCGCAAACAGCTACTGGAAATGAGCCATTCTATGCGGTATATCGTCGCGAAAACTGTCTACCGCTTGTGCGTCAGGCCATCGAAGACGGTCACTGGCGCGCCGATGCTTGGTTCTGGGAAGCCAACTTGCGCTTCTTTAGCTCAGAAGAGATCAGCATTTTTGACCCGCTAGGACTAGCCTTTCAAAACGTTAATACCCCCGAAGAGCTGGCAGCAGCCGAAGAGCTTGCTCGTCAGTTGGAGCATAATTAATCTTCGCTGCGTGTGCTTGGCACGATATATTGTACTTTCCGATAGGGTTTTACCTGTTCACCGATTTCATCTTTGAAAATATTGCCCGAAACGTGCATAAGCGTATCCCCATAGTCAATATCGACACCCATACTGGCTAGACATGGATAGTGGTGATGAAGCAAACCAGTTTTCTCTTGCGCTTCATCTACAGAAATTCCCACAATCCCCTGAGCTACAAAGCGGGCGCAGCCGCAAACAGCATCACGTTGCACCTCTGCAGCGACAATCAGACGATTTTCGGTGTCAACCGTGAGTTTCAGGTTTGGCCGCCCAAAATAACGTGCAAACTCAGAAATTTCGGGGCTTTGATAACTCAAGCGTTGACGGCGGGTAACGCCATAGTCTTGCTCGGTTAGAGTACACAACGGTTTTGGGGTGACACAGATCACGCCGATATTCTCTAACCAGCCGCGCAATTGACGCGCCAATCCGCGTGGCAACCAGGCTTCGTTGTCAATGGGGGCTAGGACTGCCTTCGCCCCACTGCACCGCGCCAAGTCAGGCAATAGCTCAGCAACACCCTTGGCTTCGGCAAAAGAAAGAATAAGGTCAGCAGGTGGAACTTCGCCAGGTAAATAATCTGCAGGGTCATCGATTACCAACGGGTAGGTAGAAGGTGCCAGCCAACTTTCAATCCACCAATGCTTTGGAGCATGGGCATGAATGTTTTGGATATGGCGTTGTCCGTACTCGCCTGTATAGATGGCTAAAATTTGCATTTCTTTCTAATTTTACCCGACTTTGGGAGAATTTTGTCATTGCGACACAACCCAAAAAGCAAAGATTCCTTTCTTTGGAGTCATAGAGAGGATAATATGGAGTAATTACCGAAGATGAATGAGCACCATTTTGGATAGATATAGCAATGATTATAAGAACTCTGTAAGAATCGCTTGACGGGGACAAAATTGGGGGAAATCGGGATTAAAATCAGGTAGATTTTTCATAAATTTACGTAGATATAGATTGAAAGATTATTCTCGACAACACGGCTCGAGACTCTGGACAATTTAGGACACTTACTATGAAAAAAAGGTGGATTTCGATTTTGATTGTGTTGGTTATTCTGGTTGGTGGGACACTCGGTTTTCGCCAATGGCAAATGAACCGTCAGGCTAGCCATAATTCGGCTTTTCAGACTGAAGTTGTCGCTCGTGGGGAATTAATTGCCACTGTTGGTGGAACTGGCACCGTTCACGCCAACCAAACCGCCGTTTTGGCTTGGCAGACCAGCGGCACAGTGGAAAAAGTGCTGATTCAGGTAGGCGATATCGTCACGGAAGGGCAAGAATTAGCAACCTTGAAACGCGACTCCCTGCCCCAAAATGTCATCCTCGCTCAGGCGGAGCTAACCGAAGCGCAGAAGGCGTTGGATGATCTCTATACCAACGCTGAGACAGCAAAGACCAACGCCATGCAAGCCATTGCCCGCTATGCCAACGCCGTGCGCGATGCCCAATATCAACTGGATAACTACACGGTGCCCAGCAATCAGGCTGGCATGGACTCAATTATCGCGCTAGACTTGATGAAAAAGAACCTAGATGCTGCGCGCGAAGCCTTCGAAGCGGTAAAATATCGCCCCTTGGAAGACTCCCTGCGTAAGGAGTTGAAGGAAAAACTAGATACCGCCCAAAGCGACTATAACGCTGCAGTGCGGCGGGTTGAACTAGCATATAACCTCCAAGTGGCGGTGGCAAACTTGGAAAAAGCCCGTAAAGATTACGAAAAGTGGAAAAACGGGCCTTCTAAAGAAGATATTGCCGCCATCGAAGCGCGCGTTGCGGCTGCCCAAGCGACGTTGAATCTAGCTCACCTGAGCGCCCCGTTCAGCGGCACGGTTACAGAGGTGAATATCAAACCTGGTGACCAAGTTACCCCTGGCACGATAGCTATCCGCATCGATGATCTCTCCAGCTTACTGGTGGATGTACGCATTTCGGAAATCGATGTTAACCGCGTCCGGGTTGGGCAAGACGCGACGTTGAATTTTGATGCCATCTTGAACAAGACTTACCGCGGCAAGGTGAAAGAAGTCTCGCCAGTCGGTACAATCACTCAGGGTGTAGTCGACTTTATTGTGACGATAGAATTAACCGATGCTGATCAGGAGGTCAAACCGGGTATGACGGCAGCGGTCAATATTGTCGTCAACCAGCTCGCTGATGTGCTGTTGGTACCCAATCGCGCCGTGCGCCTGAGCGAAGGGAAGCGGATTGTGTACGTTTTACGGAACGGTCAGCCTGAAGCCATCCCCATTACCCTTGGCGCATCTTCGGAGACGCATAGTGAAGTAATTAACGGAGAGCTCAAGATTGGCGATGCCGTGATCCTCAACCCACCAACCGTTTTCGAGCAGAACGGACCTCCACCTTGGGTTAATCGCAATCGTTAAGAGGAAAAGCCTGTGAGCGAAAACGATGTGGTAATTGATGCCCGTAACTTAACCAAAGTGTATAAAATGGGCGAAGTTGAAGTCCATGCTCTGTGCGGCCTCTCCATGCAGGTCAGACGCGGCGAGGTGGTGGCGATTATGGGACCCTCCGGATCGGGAAAATCCACCCTGATGAACATCATCGGTTGCCTCGACCGCCCAACATCGGGCGAGTATATCCTGGACGGCAAGCGCGTTTCTGATCTGAAGGACGACGAATTAGCACGCATCCGCAATCAAAAGGTGGGGTTTGTCTTCCAGAGCTTTAACCTGTTGCCGCGTGCTACCGCTTTAGCCAATGTAGAGTTGCCATTGCGTTACGCAGGCACCAATAGTAATCGGCGCGAACGCGCCAAACAGGCGCTGATTGCTGTGGGATTGGAAGATCGTATTCATCACCGACCAAATGAGCTGTCTGGTGGGCAACAACAACGCGTCGCCATCGCTCGCGCGCTGGTGAACAATCCAGCGATTGTCTTGGCAGATGAGCCTACTGGAAACCTGGATACCAAATCGGGTGAAGAAATTATCCGTCTGCTCTTAAACCTCAATCAGGAACGCGGCGTGACACTCATTATCGTCACTCACGATCCCGATGTGGCAGCCCATACCCAACGGATTATTCGCATTCGCGATGGTATGGTGGAGGATCAGCCATGAACATCACGGCATCTTTCTATGAAGCCTTAGAAAGTCTAGCTAGCAATAAACTCCGCTCGGGATTGACCATCCTAGGCATTGTGATTGGCGTTGCGGCGGTGATCGCCATGATCTCCATTGGGCGCGGGGCAGAAAATTCGATCACCGGTTCGATCCAAGGCATTGGCACCAATTTGCTGTTTGTCTTTCGCGGGGGCAACGAGGATGTGCGCAACCCGAAACCGATTACATTGGGAGATGCCAACGCCATCAACGATCCCTTTCAGGCGCCCTCGGTGGCAAACGTTGCTCCGATGTTGATGGGCGATGGCAAAGTGAGTTATGGCGGTGAAAGTGTATTGACCTCGATTGAGGGTATAACTCCCGCTTTTGCCGAAGTGCGCAATTATCGCGTTACCGAAGGCGAGTTTATTTCAGAAGAGCATATCTTAGGGCGTTCATCGGTGGCGCTGCTAGGCCCGGATGTCGCTGAAAAACTCTTTGGGCGCAAAGAGGGCTTGGTGGGTGAGACGGTGCGCATCGAGGGGCAACCCTTCCGTGTGTTAGGCGTCTTGGAATCCAAAGGTGGTTCTTCTTTCTCCAATCAAGATGACCGTGTAATGGTGCCCTTTACCACGGCTCAAGCGCGTTTGATTCGGCGCAGCACCCCAGACCAAGTCGATTTGCTGATGGTGCAAGCCATCAGCGCCCAAGCTGTTCCACAGGCTGCCGAAGAAGTTGCCCAAATTCTACGTTATCGTCATAAAACCGAGATCGGCGCCGATGATTTCACCATCCTAACGCAACAGGACTTCTTAGATACTGCACGCACGATCACCAACATCCTGACCATCTTCTTAGGCGGCATTGCAGCGATCTCGCTTTTGGTCGGCGGCATCGGCATTATGAATATCATGTTGGTCTCGGTGACCGAAAGGACACGCGAGATCGGCTTACGCAAAGCGCTTGGCGCGCGAAGGATCGATATCTTAGTGCAATTCCTGACCGAGTCGATTGTATTGAGTTTATTTGGCGGTTTGGTGGGTATCGGCTTAGGGTGGCTGATCTCTTATGTTGTTGGTCAGATTGCGGCAGCGAACAATGCCGATATTAACCCCGCCATTGGCTTGGATACCATCTTGTTGGCTACCCTGTTTTCATCTGCGGTGGGGCTGTTCTTTGGCTTATACCCTGCCAACCGGGCTGCCAGCCTGGAGCCGGTGGAAGCGTTGCGATACGAATAGCTGTCAGCTTTTAGCGGTCAGCATTTGGCTCTCGGCAGCCAGTAATCAGGGGTTAGCTGTCGGATGCTAGCTTTTGGCGCGTAGTAATCAATTCGATTGCTTGGGCAACGCGAGCGCAGGCTTCTTCGAGAACGGGGCGCGGGCAAGCAAAGTTCCAACGGATAAACCCCTCCCCCTCTTTGCCAAAGGCTTTGCCATCGTTGAAGGCGACCTTAGCATTCTTGAGGAAGAAAGTGTAGGGTGTATCGGATAAACCAAGGAGGCGGCAATCTAACCACGCCAGGTAGGTGCCTTCGGGACAAGTGTGCGGTACAGAGGGGAGGTTTGCTTCAATCCATTGCATCAGAAAATCGCGATTGGCTTGTAAATACTGCAAAACCTCGATTAACCATTGTTCCCCTTCGCGATAAGCCGCAAGAGCAGCCACCCAGCCCAATGCGTTGACCCAACTGGTCAAGCCTTGACCAGCCATTTCCAATCGTTTACGCCACTCGGGGTTTCGAACAACTGCAAACGAGAACTGTAAGCCAGGGATATTGAAAGTTTTGCTTGGTGCCATCAAGGTAATCTGTCTCTGAGCTATTTCGGGGTCTAGAGAAGCAATCGGCAAATGATAGTGAGGCTCAAAGATCAGATCGCCGTGAATTTCATCGGAACAAATGGCAACCCCACGGCGCAGACAGATGTCTGCTAAACGTTCCAATTCAGTGCGTTGAAAAACCCGTCCGGTCGGGTTCTGCGGATTGCAGAGAATAAACAAGTTCGTATCGGCTGCGATGGCTTGCTCGAAATGGTCAAAATCAATTTCGTAATGCAGGATGCTTTTGCCGATTAACCTTGGCACAAGAGGGTTATCAATGCGGCGCATCCTAGCGTTTGTGGCTGCAGCCAAAATCGGAGGATAAACCGGTGGTTGCACGATCAAGCTACTTCCCTCTCCACCCAGAGCATGAGCGACCAGGTTAAAGCCGACCACGACTCCCGGAAGAAAAAAGATATCTTCGGGCTGAATTTCCCAATGATACAACCGCACCATCCTTTCCACCAGAATTTCTCGCAGTTCTTTGCGTTGGTTGGGTTCGCTGTGCAAACCGCTAGGATAGCCAAAGATGCCATGCTCAATAGCTTGGCACAGGGCTTCGATTACGGCTTGAGGTGAGCGAAAATCCATATCGGCGACCCACATGGGCAAAACATCTTCGGGATAGGTATCCCACTTCAAACTGTTTGTGCCGCGCCGCGGGACAATCTGATCAAAGTTGTAGGTCAAAGTCTCCTCCGAGGTTAAGCGGATTTGGGGTTGGTTTCGGTCAACACCCAGTGCAGATAATCTTCATTCCCCGCTAAGATTGGCAGGGCAAGGATTTCCGGAACTTGATAGGGATGATGAGCTTTGACAAAGGGAATAAAACGTTCCTGAAACCCCTCTCTGCGCGTCTTGACGATCATCAAGGTTTCCGAGTCGGATTGAAGTTCGCCTTCCCACCAATAAAGCGACTGTACGCTGTTGATAAGGTTGACGCAAGCGGCTAGCCGCTCATGCAACAGTTGGCGCGCCAACTGCTCCGCCGTTTCTCTTGAAGGAGCAGTGACCAGGACAAGGAGAACTTCGTCGGCTTGATCGGTCATTTAGGGTTTCTCCAAGTCAGGAAAGGATAAGGTTGGGTTGATTATAAACCGTTTGATCGACCTGATGTCGTTTTTTCGCTGACGAATTAAAGGTTAGCCTTCAATTACCCACGGCTTCTCGTATTGCCAAGCTCCACTTGGGACCGACCAAAGGTCGGCGGGACAAGCCGTACCACCAAGCTCCGCTTGGTACCGACCAAAGGTCAGCAGTACAAACCGTACCGCTGAGTAGGTGATGCAGAAAGCTTTGATTAGACCCCTGCCACCTCCGCCATGGCATCCCAAAAACTCAACTCATATTCTAGGAGCAGGCGGGCGGTCTCTTCCATCTGCGCCGCCGATTCGCCGCGATCTAAGGCATCTTGAATATAGTGGCTGACTCGTTCATCTGCTTCTCGATAGTTCTCGTAGATTTTGAAGAACTCGGCTTGTTCTGCCGTCAGTTTATATTGAGAACGCAACGCCTGATAAACGCGCAGGCTGTTCTGAATCCACACTTCCGAATCAAACCGAAAGGCAAGGATAAGGTCTGCGTCGCAACCATACAGACAAACAGAGGAGATAAAATAGCTAAACATCATTGCCTTTGCCAGCTTGGGAGTGGTTGGTAACTGCTCTCGAAACAATCCAACCGCTTCGGCAAAGGCAGGGATTCTATCCCGCACCACGAATTCAGCTTGGAGGAAATCATTGAGAATGGTACGGCTAGGTAGATGCCCGTAGCGGGAAACCAAAAGGGCAATGTTGCGGATACCGCTGGTGACAATGTGATATTGTTGGCTGGCAAAGGTTTGTAAGGCAGATAAGGAGACTTGCTTAGCTGCCAATGCATCCAAAAAACGATGGTTTGTGATCTGTTCCATTAAGGGTTCGAGCTGAAGGCGTGTGTTTTGGATTAGCTCAAGGGCAGATCGTTGATTGAGATTGTTGTTCGTCATCTGTATACCTCCGTTTATAGACAGATAAAACAAAACACCCTCTGCCGGAGAGGGTGTGAGTGACAATTGATCATACGGTGACTTCCCTACGCCGGCATTATCCGGATCAGGTTCTGCGGGTCGAGGACAACGGTCCTCCTCTCAGCCTGGCTAAACCAAGCTCCCCGTTCGATTGTTGCTCGCAAGTATATCTGACAGCCTATTGATCTGTCAAGGAGAATTGATCATGTTTTGCGGAACCATATCTCAAGTTTATAATTTGAGTGTGTACACCAGTTGGTTCAAAAATAAGCCTGAACCAGAAGGAGAAGAAATCGTCAGCGGCACAAGCGAAACGCCTTCCCGTTCTGCTGAGGAATTGTCTTCCCAACGCATTTCTAACTTCGGAACGCGCTTATTTCTATTTATGGTGCTCATTAGTTTTGGCTTCACCGCTTTAGTCATTTATCTGCCTTCTATTGGCGTCCCACTAGCATTTTGCGGCTTTCCAATTGCGGTGATCTTGCTTTCTCTATGGATTTTGCGCGCTTTGTTCTAGAAGCTCAATCTCCTACCGGTTAAGACAACCCGTTTGGATCGTTTGATATAGGGGGCATGAAATCATCGATAAAAAGTGTCATTCAAGTGTCATTTGCATGTGATAAAGAAAAAAGTGAGTCGTGACCGATCAACTGGCTGTGGTTGATTTGAGCAGCTTTGAGTGGTTTAACAGTTTCCATCTATCTCAGGAGGATGATCCTTGCTCAGGCGTTATCGATCCCGCAGGAGGGTATGCCTATCTGGGAATCTGCGGCGATAACGGCAGCATCGTCCGCGTTCGTCTCTCTGACCTGAGCTATGCCGGTGGAATAGACCTTGAAGGAGAGGAAAAAGATCCCCGCACGGCAGTGATCGATACCGTGCGTGGGTATGTCTACTTTGCCACCGACTCCGAACCCGCTTCTATCCTTCAAATACGCCTGTCCGATTTTACTCGCCATAGCTCGATTGCCATTGAAAATGGTTGGATTCGATCGGGGGTCATCGATACTGCTAACCAATATGCTTATTTCGGTGATGCCTGGGGATCGGTTTATAAGATTAAGCTTGCAGATTTTTCGTATGAAGGTTCAATTTCTACAGCGCATGCATCCAATCTTTCAACGGCAGTTATTGACAATCAATACGCTTACTTCGGAGGGGATACTTCCCAGGGAATGATCGTTCGGGTGCGGTTATCGGATTTTACTCATCAAGGTACAATCAACTTGGGCAGCGGCGAAGACAACTTGCGTTCGGCGATTATCGATCCGGCTCATGGTTATGCTTACTTTGGAACAAACACCACGCCTGGCAAAGTGATCCGCGTGCGTCTCTCTGATTTTACCCATCTAGGCATCCTAACACTCCCCAATGACGAGGGCAATTTGCTCTCTGCAGCGATCGACTCCTCAGGCACCTTTGCTTATTTTGGCACAGATACAAACCCCGCTAAAGTGGTAAAGGTGCGCTTGTCGGATTTTGCCCGTGACGATGCACTAAGCTTGGTAGGCCTTTCGGGGGTCATGGCGGCAATGTATCATTCCAGTCCTTCTACTCTCTACCTTGCAGCCGATTCGCCAAGTAGTTTCATTCGGGTTGATCTAACGAATTTCACCCGATCTGGCGAATTAAGACTGAATTCTGTCGATGATGCTGCAGTGAGTGTGTTTGACCCTACCCGTCAAATTCTCTATCTCGCCGGTGATAGTGGGATTGCGCGCATCGATACCAATCAGTTGCGTCGTTTGGGCGACGTCCTTCTAGAGGAGGAAGAGGATTACTTTCAGGTAGCTGTCATCGACTTGCTTCACGGATATGCTTATTTCGGAAACGACAGAAATCCGGCTACGATTGTCAAAGTTCGTCTATCCGACTCACAGCGTGTGGGTGCCTTGACATTAAGCAGCGGAGAGAGATCTCTGTCTTCCGCCGTAATTGACCCGGCCGGAGCCTTTGCCTATTTTGGAACCAGCACGGATCCGGGACAAATCGTCAAAATCAATCTCACCACCTTCACACGCGTGAAGACACTCACGCTGCCAGACAGTGAGGCTTTCCTTGGTTCTGCTACTATCGATCCCAATGGGCAATTTGCATATTTTGGCACGCGGACCTCGCCGGGGAAAGTGATTAAAGTTCGCCTCTCAAACTTGACCCGTGAGGGAGTGCTTTCACTGAGTAGTGGCGAGAATATCTTGACCACAGCAGCCACCTCGCCTAATGGGGATGATGCCTACTTTGGCACAGAGACTTCTCCAGCTAACATCGTGCGCATCAAGCTTGCCAATTTCAGTCGTGAGGAGGTTTTGAAGCTGAACACTAGAGAGGACAGAGCGAAAGCTTCGGTTGTGGACCCAACCAATGGTTATCTTTATGTTGGCGTAGAAGGAAAGATTGGGTACTTAATAAGCCCTTCCTCGATAATAAAAATCAAAATCGAGGCTTTGAAACCGCTCTTTCCAGTATATCTCCCCTTAATACTGCGTTGAAACCGGCAAGGCCAAGAATAGGAAATCGATAAAAATCCCTCCCGCAGGTTCTATAACTTGCGGGAGGCTAAAGAAATGACATTATAAGGAGGAAGCCTAAATTATCGAAGGCTATATCACACGCTTCCGAAGCCTCATCCCAGCCCTCTACCCGCTGTCGCTCTGACGAAGTCTCCGATCCTCTCAGGAATCTGACGAAATTGCCGCTGGTCTCGAACAATGAATAGCTCCGCAAGGGGTAAGCAGCGCCCTAGTTCTTCTGCTGTGGAAAGGGGATGGACTGGGTCGTCTGACCATGCGATGCTCAAGATAGGTTTATGCATCAGATTTTTGATCTGTTGCTTTGGGTAAATCGCTCATCCCCGCCCCACGCAAAATCGCCCACAAAGCCCTACGGGGATAGCGCTGCCAAAGCGCAAATGTTCGGCGCATCGCTTCGTGTCGTGAGGTGTCCATCCAGCTCGGCATAGAGCTTTTTAGATCACGCGCTGCTAGAACTGCTAATCCTTTTCCGCCAAGTAGCAAAGCCAACCAAGCTGAGCGGCGATAATCACCAGCTTGTTTTGCGCGGCTTTCCCACGCTGTAGGGGGCGAAACCAAAACCAATCCTTCAATTCGCTGCGGAGCCTGTAAAGCTGCGCACAAAGCCGTGCTGGCGCCCATCGACGTTCCTCCAGCGATAAAGCGTTCTATTCCTAATTGATCAGCGAGAGCGAGCATATCCGTCGCTAAGCTCTCCCAGTGGTAATCTTCTGCGCAATAAGAAATCGGGCTTTTGCCATGCCCACGCACATCGTAGCGAATGAGTTTGATCGAAGGCGGAATCTTCTCCCAGCCAAACCAATCTAGAATGTCCTCGGACTCCATGTTCGTAAGGAGACCATGTGTCCAGATGAACGGGAATCCCTCCCCCTGAATCCGAACTTCGAAGGAGAGGATTGTGTCGCCCATGTTTTGCTCTTGACCCCGCCACTGGAAAGCTGAATTCGTTTAGGTTTCTTAACGAACCACCAATACCGG
>JAOAHK010000461.1 GCA_026415275.1 Anaerolineales bacterium | reverse complement strand
CATATAGGCTTATCGCACTACCTAAAAACAACGATTCCGATGTATTTTGTTATAACTGATAAATTGTTGTTTTTGATTTACATTCTTGTTAGCTAGAACAGTTAGATGGCGAGGATTGGATTGCGCAGTATCCTAGCCTACCCAGTTAGACAACTCAATGGAAAGCTTGGGAAGAAATCATTCCAAACGACCTATAGAGTTAGAGAGGCGCGGTATACTTAGCTTATATATTCCCACTCTGGTTGTATAAGATGATACTAAATCAAGTGAAACTTTCTGATGTGACGGAAGGTAAGCAAGATACAGACCTGCCCGTTATCGATCGTCTTGACAAACAGCTCTTTCAACGGTTCAAAAGCCGATTCGTTATTCAACCCGCCCTTTCTCGTTCACTCGTCAGTTTTCAAGCGAATAAGACGAGGCCCGTTTATCGTTGGTATAAGTTCAAAGAAGCATTCTCAGCATCTTTGGTTGAGCAACTATTCCACAAATACGGGATCACTGCGGGAAGAATCTTGGACCCATTTGCGGGAAGTGGCACCGCTCTATTTGCTGCCAGTGTAATGGGCATCGATGCAGATGGCATCGAATTGTTGCCCATTGGTCACGAAATCATTAGAGTTAAACAAGTTCTAGATGCTGAATTCACTACCGAGGATTTTGAGAGATTGCGCTATTGGTCAGAGCAAAGGGTATGGGAAAATGCGGAAAATCGTGCTCTTTTGCAGGAACTACGGATCACACGCGGGGCTTATCCTACAAGGACAAAGGAATCCATCGAAAAGTACCTTGTAGCTTGTCAACAAGAAAATAGCCGAGTTCAGACAGTTTTGCGCTTTGCCTTGCTTTGCACCTTAGAGTCAATCAGCTTTACACGAAAAGACGGACAGTATTTGCGTTGGGATGACCGTTCAAAAATAAATCTTCCGGGCAAACCTTTTGACATTGGAAAAATTTACTCG
>JAOAHK010000460.1 GCA_026415275.1 Anaerolineales bacterium | reverse complement strand
CCGGCGGCAGCGCGCGCTTTGCCTCCCCGCTCAACGTGTGGGATTTTGTCCACATCATCAGCCTGGTGGCGCTCAACCCGGCTACCACCGCCCAAATCGCCCCGCTCGCCGCCCGCATTGCCCGCGCCGAGGGACTGGAAGCCCACGCCCGCTCAGCGGATTGCCGCACAAAATAAAACGAACCGCCAAGAACGCGAAAAACGCGAAGGAAAACAAAAAAAAACCTGGCGCTCTTGGCGGCCTTTGCGGTTCGAAAAGGTTTTTCCCATGCAACTTCCACCCCACATCCAAAACCTGCCGCCCTACACCCCGATAGAGCCTTTTGAAGTTCTTTCGGAAAGAGTAGGCCGCCGTCCCGAAGACATCATCAAACTCGACGCCAACGAGAACCCTTACGGCATGTCGCCGCGCGCGCGCGAAGCCCTGGCAAACCTGGCCTACGGCCACATCTACCCCGACCCCGAAAGCCGCGCCCTGCGCGCCGCCCTCAGCCGCTTCACGGGCGTCCCGGTTGAAAACCTGCTGGCCGGGGCGGGGGCAGACGAGTTGATAGACCTCATCATGCGCGTTGTGCTTTCGCCGGGCGATTGCATCCTCAACTGTCCGCCCACCTTCGGCATGTACGCCTTCGACGCCGACCTCAACAACGCCAGGGTCATCAACGTGCCGCGCAAGGGTGATTTTTCATTGGACGTGGAAGGGATTTTGGAGGCCGCCGGGAAATTTTCTCCCAAACTGATTTTTCTCGCCTCCCCCAACAACCCCGACGGCTCGCTCCTGCCCGAATCCGTCTTGCAACAACTCCTGGCATTACCCTCGCTGATAGTCCTGGACGAAGCGTATATCGAATTTGCTGGCGTCCCCTCCCAAATTACCAATGCCCCAATGACCAATAACCTCATCGTCCTGCGCACCTTTAGCAAACTTGCCGGTCTCCCCGGTCTGCGCGTGGGCTATGGCGCCTCCCCCTCC
>JAOAHK010000459.1 GCA_026415275.1 Anaerolineales bacterium | reverse complement strand
CACAAAGACTCTTAAGCTTCGTGTCCTTTGTGTCTTGGTGTGAAAAAAAGATAACTCATACTAAGACACTAAGATCACAAAGTATTTGTAGTAACTTGGTGCCCTTTTGTTAAGTTCCTCTCTTTTTCTCTATATGTTGCTGGACGTACCGCTCACTGCCAAAGCCCAAAACGAACCCTCATGGGTATAATTCTGAATCAAGGATGGATCATCAAACAGGAAGCTGCTTTTGGGTTGGCACTTCAGGGTGGAACTATCCCGACTGGCGCGGAAGTTTTTACCCACCCAATCTTCCCCAGCGGCGTTGGCTGGAGTATTATGCTACTCAGTTCAATGCCCTTGAAATCAATGCCACCTTCTACCGCAAATTCAACGAGCAGACATACCGAAATTGGTTTGCGCGTACGTCGGACGGTTTCCGTTTTGTCCTTAAGGCACCCCGCACAATCACGCATGTCAAGCATTTACTTGACGTAGATGAAGAAATCTGTGAATTCGATCGCTCCACTCACTTGCTTGCCGAAAAGCTGGGTTTGATCTTGCTCCAAATTGCGCCGGATACGCCTTATGATCTAGAACGGCTCAGGAACGCTTTGCAGGCTTTCAGCGTTCCATCCCAAATCGCTGTTGAGTTTCGCCACAAGAGTTGGCTGACCGAAGATGCGTATCAACTCCTGCAGGATTTTGGCGCAGTGTTGGTCAACCCCGAATCTCCTGGCAACCTGCTCTCCGACCGATTGGTTTCTGATATAGGTTATCTCCGTCTGCACGGCCGCAGGCGTTGGTATGCCGATGACTATACCCCCGAAGAGTTGGATGGGATTGCTGAAATGGCTAAGCGGATGGTGGCGCGTGGCGCGAAGGAAGTTTATATCTTTTTCAACAACACAGCGAGTGGATATGCAGCGCGCAACGCGTTGGCATTGCAGGCGAAAATAAGAAAATAATGCTTGTCCTGCCTAGCTCTGCTCAGAACGAAACCGAGCTAAGTTTGGTGGTGCTTTATTCGGCGCAAATCCGCGTTCCAAGATTCTCCCCTGCCAAAGCACGCCGAATGGCGCCGGGATGTTCCCCGTTGAAGATCAAGATGTCAAGTGCGGGAATTTC
>JAOAHK010000458.1 GCA_026415275.1 Anaerolineales bacterium | reverse complement strand
GACATACCGGCGGCGTTTGCGGATCCGAACAAGAAGGTACGCATCGCGCTGGTGCGAGAAGTAGGCGAAGGCTCGTTCTTTGAGCGTTATCTTGCTGGCGCCCAGTCGATGGCGGATGAACTGGGTGTCGAGCTGCTCGAAGCAACTGCCCGCGGAGACATGGCGAAAATGGTCACGGCGATGGAGAACTTCATCCAGCAGGATGTGGATGCCATTATCGTTGACCACGGCCGCCCGGACCCCTTGCAGCCGAAAATCAACGAAGCCCTTGCCAAAGGCATCAAGGTCGTCACTTTTGACTTGGTAGTTGAGAACCCTGATGTGCCCGAAATCGAGCAGGATGACATGTTCATCGGCTTCCAGGTCTCCAAGAAGGTTGCCACCGACTTTGCAGGCAACGCCAATGTTCTCTACATCAATGTGGGTGGCTTTGCCCCGTTAGATAAGCGCGATCGTCTCTGGCAAGACTTCAAGTGGCGCTACCCTGGATTGAAAGAAGTGGCGAAGATTGGGGCTGTGACGGACAACACTGCTGCCGACACCCAAACCCGCACCGAAGCTGCTCTGAAGGAACATCCCGAAGTGAACGCTGTGGTCGCAATGTGGGATGAATTTGCTAAAGGTGCAGTGCGTGCTATCATGCAGGCTGGGCTCTCCGATAAAATCAAAGTCTATTCCGTTGACATCACCAACGAAGACATCCAATTGATGATCCAGCCCGATAGTCCCTGGGAAGCGACGGTTGCCACCGACTCCTATAGTGTTGGTCGCCTCGCTGTTCGCACTGCGGCTGCTCTCGTTGCCGGCGAGAAAGTGGATAAATACCTGCTCGTCCGCCCCGAATTGATCACCCGCCAGTTCCTGCTGGATAACAACATCACCTCTATGGATCAACTGATCCAAGCCCTCCCCAGCCTCGGCGAATCCTCCCTCAATTGGTTCCCCTGGATGGCAAAAGTCCTCGAGCGCAACGGCTACAACATGCCAGAAGTTGCCACGACCACTCAAGCTGGAGGCGGCGGGGAAGAGCCAATTTGCAAAGTGACCAGTCCTGACATACCGGCGGCGTTTGCGGATCCGAACAAGAAGGTACGCATCGCGCTGGTGCGAGAAGTAGGCGAAGGCTCGTT
>JAOAHK010000457.1 GCA_026415275.1 Anaerolineales bacterium | reverse complement strand
GCATAGTATAGTCATAGATACGCCCAAAGAAGTCGGGGTATTGAACGATCACAATGGCTGTGTTTTCATCTAAATATTCAGCAAGGTGATTGGGATGTGCCTTAAGGTCAACCGATGGATCATCGCCGACAAATTGGATTCCCGTATTGGCGTGGTATGTTTTGGTTGTCTGCCGATAGTGAGGATGCAAAGCAGGTGATAAAATCACCCGATTGCGTTTGCCACGAAAATGAGCATTTGCCATAGTCACTGCTTCAGCAACTGCGGTTGCTCCATCATAGTGAGATGCATTGGAGACATCCATGCCAGTTAGGGCTGTCATCAAGCTCTGATAGTCAAAAATGGCTTGGAGTGTTCCTTGTGAGACTTCGGCTTGATATGGGGTGTAGGCCGTAAGAAACTCGCCGCGGCGAATGATGGCGTCCACCACCGCAGGTATGTAATGGTTGTACGCACCTGCTCCAAGAAAGCAAATCATTTCATGAAGGTTATCGTTCCAAGAGGCGAGATCGGTGATGACTTCTTGAGCTTCGATTTCTGTCAGAGCAGCAGGTAAATTCAAGTCAGGGAAACGGTATTTCTCGGGGATCGCAGCAAATAAATCCTCGATGGACTTTACCCCGATAGTTGCAAGCATCTCTTGACGTTCTTTATCGGTGTGGGGCAGAAACATTGATCCTCCTAATCTTTTTCGGCTAAATGAGCTTCGTAGGCGGCAGCATCCAGTAATTGATCGATCTCCGCAGGGTTGGTTATTTCGACCTTGACCATCCAGGCTTGGCCATATGGATCACTGTTGACTGTTTCAGGTTTGTCGGGAAGCGATTGATTGACAGCCACGACTTTTCCGCTAATTGGCATGTAAACATCTGCAGCGGCTTTGACACTTTCGACTGTAGCGCAGACATCCCCTTTTTTCACTACATCCCCTTCATTAACGATTATTTCGACGAAGACAATGTCGGAGAGTTGTTCTTGGGCATAATCAGTGATCCCAACTGTTCCTTGATTTCCTTCGACACGCAGCCATTCATCGTTTTTTGTGTATTTCAATTCAGATGGAATGTTCATCGTTACCTCCTGAGAAATTAATTTCGAATGATTTGAAAGAAAAAAGGCGCACGAATTCCTTCGC
>JAOAHK010000456.1 GCA_026415275.1 Anaerolineales bacterium | reverse complement strand
CTGCGATAATCTCATCGTCTGTAGCGTCCAAGCGCCCATAGCGGATGTTGTCCCTGACCGTTCCTGAGAAGAGATGCGGAGTTTGCAACACCACGCCAATCTTGGAATGTATCGATTCAAGTGTATATTCGGTGTAATCGCGCCCGTTGATGCGGATCACACCCCGTGTCGGTTCGTAAAAACGACACAGCAAGTTGACAATCGTGGTCTTTCCGCCGCCGGTTGGGCCAACCAGAGCAATTGTCTGCCCCGCTTGTACCTTGAGCGAAAAATCTCGCAAAACCGGGCTGCGTTCATCGTAGGTAAATTCGACGTGATCGAACTCGATCTCGCCTAATAAAGTCGCCGCCGGGATGGCATTCGGCCGGTTATGCACTTCGGGTTGCGTATCTGCCAATTTGAAAATGCGCTCGGCAGAGGCGATCGAATGCTGCATTTCAGCATAAACGCGCGCCAAATCCTGAATCGGCCACATCATAAAAGTCAAATACGAGACGAAAGCATTAATGCCGCCCAACGTGATCAGCCCACTGCGGATTTGTACGCCACTATAACCGATGATGATGCCCAAAACCACCGCAGCGATGATCTGCACGCTGGGCAGGAAGAGCGCCGAGAGCCACGCCGCGCGGTAGGAGGCGTTGTACATCTGCGTGGTCAAGCCCTGAAACTCGCGGGTGTTCTCATCCTCGCGCAGTAAGGCTTTCACCACGCGCACGCCGGTCAAATTTTCCTGCAGCGTAGTGGAAAGAACCGCCTCCTGCGCCTGATATTCCTCGTAGGCTTTGGTCACTTTCTTAAAGAACCATAACGAGATGGCGAGAGTCGGGGGGATGACGACGACTGACAGCCAGCCCAGTTTGACGTTCAGCGAGAGAATCGCAAACCAGTTGATAAAAAACAGCAGCAGGATGCGCCCCATGCCGATTGCCTGCTCGGAAAAGAAGCGGCGCAGCGCGTCCACGTCGGAAGTGACGCGCTCGATAAGGTCGCCCGTCGGGGTGGCGGAATGGTAAGCGAAACTCAGACGTTGAATATGGTCGAAGAGAAAGTCGCGCAATCGGCGGGCGATTCCCTCCGCCGTGTAGGCGGCGAGTCGCCCCGAAAGAAACGCGCCCCCGCCTTCAATGAACGCCAGCGCGAGGAAGCCTAACCC
>JAOAHK010000455.1 GCA_026415275.1 Anaerolineales bacterium | reverse complement strand
GTGCGTAAGAGTCAATGGCTATGGAGGTATATTTGCCTGGTCCAGCGCTGGGCTCCGCCAGGGGAGTACTTTCGCTCTGCTCATCCAGCGTTTCCTGGCGCAAAGGGAAGCCATTGATGGTTTCTTCAATCGACACAATAGTTGGTTGGATTTCTACTTCTGCGGTTTCTGCCAGAGCAAGTGTCTCTTCCTCAGAGACAGGAAGAAGGACACTATCACAATCCAATGTATGAATTGACCAAACAACGTCTTTGAAAGCATATTTCAAACAGCCATTTGCTTTGTCATAATATGCAATATGAGGACGGTTGAGATAATCTACAGCGATTGACGCCCATTCGCCGACATCGGCTGCTGGATCAACGACTTCACTGGTCCAAGCACTCCAGGTAGGGCTGATCCATGTCGATGTAGCATAGTAAAGGTTTTTACCACCATAGGCGAGATGCAATTGCTGAACGGTCTTGTTTTTATTGGTGTAGTATGCCAAACTGCGTCCAGTCATATTGATGAACGACCGACCACTCGCCATAGGGGTATTGATCACTTCCGTCGGCCAAATATGGGTCACTCCACCATTGGATGTGGTTGCACTCATTGCGCTTGCCCCAACCTGCGATAAGCGGCTAAGCAACAACCACCCTCCTAAAGCCAAGCCAATGGCAAGAAGGATATACAACCACTGGCGCAACGCTACAGAGTCCGTCAAGGAAATCACCTTTACACTTATCGAAAATATTTTTTTCGTTTTTTGCATATTTCTAACTCCTTGCCGTCGGATGCTAAAAAGATAAAGCAGCTAAATTATTTTACTCTACCACAAAATAGCTCTTGGGTAGAGAATCAAATTGCGGAACACCTGTGCAGATACCCACTGCACTGTATTCCGCAACGAAAACCGATCTAATAAATTTCAGTCCACATAACAAGCATTAGTATAACCGATTTCGATTAGAATACAGATTATGGCTGGATTAAAAGATTTGCCCAATGTTTGGCAATCCATTAAAGAAATGGACTTGCGCCCTATCCGTGAGGAAGCCCTGCAAGAGGAGCACCTGGCAATCGTCGGTCGGAGCGGAACCCCAAAACAAGAGCTGGCACAACAGATGCGCCGCGATCCGCACCGTCCCAGCGAAGAAACCCTGACCCCAATCCTCATTCTTGATTATGAGGGTGATGACTCTACGCTCACGCCAGCATTAGGCGTGGATTTATTGATGCTGTTAGTTCCAGCCGAGACCGAAGACTCTCTATTCTGTCTCTTA
>JAOAHK010000454.1 GCA_026415275.1 Anaerolineales bacterium | reverse complement strand
GCCTATGGTTGCACCCGTCTCGATCCGTTAGAGGATACTGAAACCGTAGTGATGCGCACCATCCAGTTTTTGGAGAGGGGTTGCACCCGTCTCGATCCGTTAGAGGATACTGAAACTTCTAGCAGTTTTTGCTGTGTATATATTACGTTTTCGTTGCACCCGTCTCGATCCGTTAGAGGATACTGAAACAATGGTGTCACATACATAACAAAAACGTCTGGTTGAGTTGCACCCGTCTCGATCCGTTAGAGGATACTGAAACATAAACTTTGTATTCTTTACCATTCCGATAAAGTTTGTTGCACCCGTCTCGATCCGTTAGAGGATACTGAAACACTACCCGTATCCAGTGCGGCGGAATCTCATCCGGCGTTGCACCCGTCTCGATCCGTTAGAGGATACTGAAACTCTCAATATGTCAAATGTTTGCTTCGTGATTTTCGTGTTGCACCCGTCTCGATCCGTTAGAGGATACTGAAACATAATCACTATGAGCGACGACAAGGCGATCGTCGTCGTTGCACCCGTCTCGATCCGTTAGAGGATACTGAAACAACCTGTTCTTCGCTACTTTCAGTTTCATGTAACGGTTGCCCCCGTCTCGATCCGTTAGAGGATACTGAAACAACGACATCCTGTCCCATCGGCATCGCTCAATCGTGTTGCACCCGTCTCGATCCGTTAGAGGATACTGAAACGACACGTCGCCGGATTCGGCGATCCGTGATGATGCGTTGCACCCGTCTCGATCCGTTAGAGGATACTGAAACTTATACCCAATTCGCGCGCGACATATTTCATCGCGACTGTTGCACCCGTCTCGATCCGTTAGAGGATACTGAAACCTTTACATCGTTGACGCACTGGACAATATCGACAGGTTGCACCCGTCTCGATCCGTTAGAGGATACTGAAACAATAGTTTGCCTAAGAAGACTAGATATCCCTGCATCGTTGCACCCGTCTCGATCCGTTAGAGGATACTGAAACGTCGGTACACGGTTCGTAAGGGCTTCGACGTTGCAGTTGCACCCGTCTCGATCCGTTAGAGGATACTGAAACGTAATCCTCGATGGGCAGAAAGTGTGTTCGTTGAAAGTTGCACCCGTCTCGATCCGTTAGAGGATACTGAAACAAGACAAGATTCTGAATATAAATCAATCCGCCGTAATTGTTGCACCCGTCTCGATCCGTTAGAGGATACTGAAACACGCTATCTCGCTTCCTGTGTATCCTCTTAATAAGCGTTGCACCCGTCTCGATCCGTTAGAGGATATCCCCTGAC
>JAOAHK010000453.1 GCA_026415275.1 Anaerolineales bacterium | reverse complement strand
TACCTATACAGCTCCAACCCCCCTGTTTGGTTTGACCAAAGCGAAAGGCCACGACATGTTCGGTATCCAAATGACTCCACTCGAGCCTTGGCAGAAGTGCGCGACTTCTTGTCCAAGCTTCAACTAGCTTTGCCTCTTATAACTGTACCCACTCTCTTTATCTACTCCAAGAATGATCCGACAATTACCGCATCCGAACAACATATGGAAAAAATCGCTGCAGCTATGCAAGGGTCAATCAAAGAGATGCTTTACCTAGAACACAGTGGTCATATTTTGCCCCTTGATGCTGAGCGAGAACAAGTTATTCAGGCTTGCCTGAATTTTATTCACCGAGTGATTTCACCAAATGAACCGTGACTTTATATTCCTTATTCTTTCTCTGATGATCTGGGGCATTGGAGAAGGTCTGTTCTTTTCGTTCATTCCCCTTTACCTTCAGGAAATCGGTGCGAAGCCCGTCCAAATCGGAGGAATTTTGGGCGGGTTGAGTTTTGCAGCAATGTTATGTCATCTACCAGCAGGATATTTGGCGGATAAGTTTGGCCGACGAACGATCATTCTTTCATCCTACATCATAGGATTACTCGCCACAATTCTAATGTTCCTATCGAGATCATTGTCATATTTTGTTTTTTCTCTTTTACTTTATGGTGCCACAGCTTTTGTCCTTGCTCCGATGAATAGTTACATCTCACACGCCGCCCCCAAAGGTTTCCTAAACCGAATCCTGACTTTCGTCTCTGCATCATACAACTTTGGATATATGTTTGGGCCCTTGATCGGTGGATTGCTTGCCGAGCGATTTGGATTAAGAAATCTCTTTCTTTTTGCATCGATTTTATTTACGATTTCCACATCGCTGATCTTCCTTCTTCGTCCTCAACCAATCAACCCTACTCCCAGAGGGGTCGCCTTTCTTCGCTCGATTTTTAATTTGCGCTTTTCAGTGTTTGTTATTATCATTGCCTTAACAATCTTTGCAACCTATCTACCCCAACCACTTTCCCCCAACTATCTTCAAAACCAAAAACTCCTCCCCCTTTCAAAAATTGGTTTTCTTTTCTTTATTAACGGTGGTGGAATTGTTGCGTTTAATCTATTCCTGGGAACTTTTTCGCCTTTCATTGGCATCCTCTTGAGTCAATTCTTGATCTTGTTATTCTCCCTCTTGCTAGTCAACACCATGTCAATCCCCATCCTCGCCTTTGCTTTTTTTATATTAGGGAGTTACCGCGCTGCCCACACCGTCAGCATTGCGCAGTTGCGCAGTTATATCAAGCCAGAGAGCATGGGA
>JAOAHK010000452.1 GCA_026415275.1 Anaerolineales bacterium | reverse complement strand
GTCCCAATGTTCGTGATGACAATAAGGGATCACAGCGGCTGGCTGCAAGGAGGGGATACTCGAAAGTATATCCATGGCATATTCAGGATGCTTGCGGACAATTGCCCATTCTTCGTCCGAAAGAGGACCAGGTTTTTGAAGAATTGTTTCTGGTATCGCCAAGTTGCCAATGTCGTGCAAGAGCGCTCCATGACGGATATAGGTCAACTCTTGCTCGCCAAAGCCAAATTGACGCGCCAAACGAAC
The DNA here is from genome assembly GCA_026415275.1 of Anaerolineales bacterium. Taxonomy (GTDB): domain Bacteria; phylum Chloroflexota; class Anaerolineae; order Anaerolineales; family UBA4823; genus NAK19. Next base: position 1,063 of record JAOAHK010000452.1, on the reverse strand, counting down.
AGTAATTTCCGCCACGCGCTTCGAGTGACCATAGAGCTCAGGATCGCGCAATTCTAGTGCACGTGCAAACCCTTCAATCACCCCTTCATAAGCTAAAGACAGGTGGGTTTGTCTGCGTTGCAGAGTCTCAAACATTTCCGAATTGTCGATTGCGATGACAGCTTGCTCTGCTAGCGCTTCTAAAAACCGATGCTGCTCGGGAGAGAATTGCAACTCGCGATATTTAAATAGCTCCAAGATGCCTTTAACTTGCCCTTTTGAAATCAAAGGAACAGCCGCGTATCCAACGTACCCCTGCCCAATACTGCGTTCCCAAAATGGACGATTACCTCGATAACTGCGCAAATCCTCGATCACCACGATCTTACGTTCTAAAATGGTTTGGCACAGTGGATCATCGGTTAATTGGTATATGAGGGGAATGAGATGCTTCGGATATTGATAGGTTGCCAATACCGAGATCATTTGACTGAGAGCGTTAAATTTCAATAGCGTTGCAGCATTCACTTCTAAATGCTGAACTACTTGAGCTAGTAAAACGTTGGTGGTGAAGTTAAGGTCTAAACTGGCGTTAATTGCCCGGTCGATAATATGCAGGGCATTCAATTGTTTGAGGCGCTGAATGGTTTGACTGTAGAGGCTGGCGCGCTGGAACGCAGAGGCGGCAATGTCTAAAACAGCGTGCAATATGTGACGTTCGTGAGATGATAGAGGCACCTGACGGCTCAGACACAGCCAGCCAACATCTGCTAGCTGTGTTTTCATCGGAAACCATTCTATTGATTCATTCTCGCTGATTCGATCGATTATCGCCGTAAAAAAATCTTTCGGATCGTTTTCAAGTTTCTCTCGCTGAAGTAAAACACTCTCCCCTCTGCGCATCCATTCCATCAAGGGGATTTCCTCCCCCTGCAAACTTTTCCACACCCCGTCTGAGTAAACGATTTTGCCTTTTGAAGGATCAACGGTCGGGATGACGATTAAGAGCTGATGGGGTTGAAACAATAGATGGCACTGTTCGGCCAGGATAGAGATCATCTGGGATTGCTCCATTGCCTGGCGC
>JAOAHK010000044.1 GCA_026415275.1 Anaerolineales bacterium | reverse complement strand
GCAACGCGGTTATTGGCTGTCACGACATAACCTTGTAGGGGGTTAAGAGTATGGGGCAGTTCCTCAAAGGGAATATACCCAATCCACTCATATTCGTCTGTCCAGCCTGGCACGGGGAGGCGCCCGTCGCCATTGGCGCGGATGGGGATGCGCCCTGGCATTTGGTAAGCGATGTTGCCATCCACATCGGCATAAAGCAGATTTTGGGCTGGCACTGCAAACGCTTGGGCTGCCTGCCGAAATTCCAGCCAATTGCGCGCTTTGTTGAAACCCCAGATTGCCTCAAAAACAAGAGCAGGCTCTAAAGCTGTCCAGCGCATGGCGATAGCGTAGTGTTCAGGCAACTCAATGCCGCTCTTTTCTCGGAATGGTCTTGCTTGCTTATCTTTCGGGTCAACCTCATCTTTTAGCGGAGCATAGGTATCGGAGATCACTGGTCCATGGCGGCTAAGGCGCACAGTGATCGTCACTGGCTCGCTACCGCTAACCTGAATCACCTCATGACGGGTTTCAAAATCCACCCACTCCCCGTTTACTTCATACTGATTGGGGTTCTCGGGGTTGACTTTTTCAATATAGAGATCGATGACATCTGGACCAACATTGGTAAAACCCCAAGCGATCCGCTCGTTGTGCCCAATGACCACTCCCGGCACACCAGCAAAAGAAAAGCCAGCCACCTCAAAGGGGCACGCGGCGCTTTTTGGACGGCAATGGAGGGCAATCTGATACCATATAGAGGGCATCTGGATGCCAAGATGCGGGTCGTTTGCGAGAATGGGCTTGCCCGTAACCGTGCGCGAGCCAGCTACAACCCAGGAGTTTGAGCCGATGCTATGTCCCTGTTGACCTAACCATGCTGGCAAGGAGCGAACATTTTTCAACGAAGACCGCAAAGCATGAGAAACAGCAGCAGAATGCAGGATGGCAAACGTTGAACCTGAAGATTGGGTTTGGGTCTCTAAATAGGCTGCCCCGCTTGCTGGCACAATTGAAGGGTGATGTGCAGGATAGGGTGGATACAGCTCACTGACCTTTTCGGCTGGCAGGCTGCTCAGCAAAATTGCGCGTTCAATTTCTTCACTCAGATTCCCACCGAGATCCCATGCCATCACCTTTGCCCAAGTGAGGGTATGAATTGGTGTCCATGGCTCGACAACATAGTCACGGTTCATGACCCCCAAAATGGCGTACTCCAAACTGAGTGCAGCTCCTTGATGATCTTTCAGGTAGGCGTTGACCCCCGAACTATAGGCGTTGAGAATCGCTTTCGACTCCTCGCTTAGCAATGCATACTCCTGTTCGGCAAGCTGCGACCAGCCCAAGGTGCGTAGAAATGCATCGGTCTGCACTTGCGATGCGCCGAACAGTTCCGCAAGCTGCCCCGAACCGATATGGCGCCAAAAATCCATTTGCCAAAAGCGATCTTGGGCGTGAACATAGCCCTGCGCGTAGAACAAATCATGCAGAGTAGCCGCATAAATATGGGGGATGCCCATGCGGTCGCGAATGATTTCGACCGCCTGATCGAGTTCGGGCAGTTGGAGTTGTCCATTGGTTTGCGGGAAGGATTGTATGGCTAATTGATTGGGGATGTAAAAGCGGAAAAGGTAGAGGTATGTTCCGCTCAAGATTATGCTTAGGATCAGTAGAGTGATTCCAACAGCGGTTAGCGCACGACGCAGAGTACGCATGTTTTCTCCTCCAATTGGCGAACAGAGATAAATCCTATAACTACATAAAGTATAACCAGGATTTCTCACCTTGAGCATTTTTCGGGTAAACTTTGGGCATACAGGAGCTATCCTCATATTAATCCAACAAAAGATGATCGTAAAGTCTGTTCACCGAGCTTTGCCTTTTTCAGTTGCCCTGTTTCTCTGGCTGTGGGTGCTGACCATGATTTCTCTGCCGATCGTTGGCTGGATGCTAGGTGAAGCAGCTCTAATGCAAGGAATGAGTATCGGTGTCCTTATGCAGTTTGCTGCCGTTCTGGCTGCCTTGCAAACAAAATGGGGTTGGAGACAAACTTTACGCGTGTTTCTTTTGGTCACAACAATCGCTTTCTTTGCCGAGTGGTTGGGTTCAACCACGGGTTTTCCTTTTGGAAAATATCATTACACTTCTCACCTTCAACCCCAACTGGCTAGAGTGCCTTTGCTCATCCCGCTGGCGTGGATGATGATGCTGCCGCCGGCTTGGGCAGTGGCTCATACCATTTTAGGAGAACAGTCAAGCCGTTCTAATTGGCAAAGAATTGTTCTCTCAGCTCTTGCTTTTACTGCTTGGGATTTGTACCTCGACCCGCAAATGACAGCGTGGGGGTTCTGGGTTTGGGAAAGACCAGGGGCGTATTTCGGCATCCCACTGGTCAACTTTCTAGGGTGGCTCTTGGTGTCGGCAATCATTACCGCTGTTGTCAGACCTAAAGATTTGCCCCTCTTGCCCTTGCTGGTCATCTACATCATCACCTGGTTCTTACAAAGCATAGGGCTGGGAATTTTTTGGTCACAACCGCTGCCTGCATTGGTGGGCTTCTTAGGCATGGGTAGCTTTGTCCTTCTTGCTCTCAGAAGATGGTCTTTCGCTGAGTATAAACACTGACGATCAAGTTGTGGGGTGATTATAGAAGACAGCTTTCTTAAAACTTATAGTTCAGAAAAAGGAGGACGCAGTCGGTCAATGTTTGATGTAATTCTCTGGACAGGGTTATCTTATTTGAGCGGTTCGTTGCCTTTTGCAGTATGGCTAGGAAACTTAAAGGGAAAAGATGTGCGCAGCGTTGGGGATCGCAACCCTGGCACGATCAACGCCTTTCGGGCGGGTGGCGTATGGATTGGCTTGGCTGTTCTTTTGCTAGATGTTTCCAAGGCAGCTGCGCCGATCGGTTTGGCTTATTATCAGTTCGGTTGGCGCGGGGTGCAGATGCTTCCCATTGCCATCGCTCCCATGCTCGGACATGCCTATTCGCCTTTCTTGGGCTTCAAAGGCGGTAAGGCGATTGCCACTTCGTTTGGAGTTTGGATCGGATTAACCCTGTGGAAAGTGCCGTTGGTAGCAGTGCCGAGCCTAACTCTTTTTTACCTTTGGCTGCGCAATTCGGGGTGGTCGCTGCTGTTCACCCTGTTAACAATCGGGCTCTATTTGGGAATCTTCCTTCCCGATGGCATGCTTTTTATGGTGCTCGCCTTCCAAAGCGCCTTACTATTGTGGAAGCATCGTCAAGATTTACGACAACTGCCTTGGCGGAAACCAACAGATATCCACAGATGACACCTGGCAAAGATGACGCAGATGATATTCTAAGGCAAAGACATTTGCGACTCCAAGTCAAGGCGGAAGACGGATTTTCCCGTCTGGAATAACTCTGTGAAAAGATAACTCTTATGTCAGATTGGCTGATTCTCTCTTTCTTCCCTCTAGTGATCATTGCCTTGGTGGCGGTGCTTAATGCTTTTACCTTCCCTCGCTTACATCCTATCGATAAACTGCAAGCGACTCCCTTTGTTTCGATCTTGATTCCTATGCGTAATGAATCGCTGCGCGTGCGAGAAACGGTGCGCAGCTTACTCGCCCAAGATTACCCAAATTTTGAGGTCATTCTCTTGGATGACCAATCAGAAGATGGTTCAGCGGCAGTCGCTCAGGCGGTTGCAGAGGGTGATCTACGATTGAAAGTTTGCTCTGGAGCGCCGCTGCCCAACGGGTGGTTAGGCAAGAATTGGGCTTGCCATCAAGCTGCCCAACACGCTCAGGGAGACTATTTGCTATTTAGTGATGCCGATGTGCGCTGGCATCCGCAGGCTCTTTCAACATTGGTTGCAGAAGCCTTGTGCACCAAAGCCGACCTGCTGACCTGCTGGCCAACCCAAGAAACAATCACTTGGGGCGAGCGCTTAACCGTTCCCCTGATGGCCTTCACGATCCTAGCCTACCTGCCCGTCTTAGCCGTTCACTACCTACCTTTTCGTGTCTTTTCTGCTGCGATGGGTCAATGCTTGCTCTTTCGGCGGAAAGCATACGAGCAGATCGGGGGGCATGTAGCGGTGCGCCAGCGCGTTGTGGAAGATATGGCTTTTGCCTACGCCATCAAGGGCGCTGGCTTACGCCTGCGTGCTTGCGATGCTAACGGACTCTTGCAAACCCGCATGTACGTCAACTGGCAAGAAGTGCGGGATGGCTTTGCCAAGAATATTCTTGCCGGGCATGGCAATTCGATCTTCTTGCTTCTGTTTTCCACAGTGTTCCATTGGTGGCTGTTTGTTATCCCTTGGATCCTTGCGATCAGTCAACTTTCTTGGAAATATGCTATCTGTGGTGTGCTTGGCGTCTTAACTCGAAGCTTGACGGCAGTGATCAGCCGCCAACGTGCCCGAGATGCGCTGCTCTTACCGCTCTCCGTTATCCTCATGACCATCATTGCCGTTCAGTCTATCCGGCAGCGTTGGCGTGGTTGGAGTGAATGGAAAGGCCGGCCGATTGCGACTTAGTCCCAATTCTCCTGATTAGGAAGACCCCGAGTGAAGGGTGTGAATCGCGACCGCAGCTCGCAATCCCGATTCAAAAGCTCCTTGAAGCCAAGCATGATAGAGCGAGGCGTGTTCCCCGGCAAAATATATACGTCCTTCGGGTTTGACGATCTCGTCGTGTAATAGTGTCTGCTGACCCGGATCAAAGAGAGCGAACGCGCCGCCAGCAAAGGGATCATCATGCCACATATACGAAGCGCCAACCTCAAACTCTTGAATGATTTGCGGGTGAATAGCAGCCACATTTTCTATGGCTTGCTCAATGCGTTCGTGAGGTGGCAGAGAACCCCACCGTTGGGCGTCTTCTGACCAAGTGTAACTGGCAAGCAAAATCCCGCGTCCACTTTCTTTTCCGTAATCGGTGTAATACAAATTGCGGATGGGCAGATCAGTAACTGTGCCGCCGCCGTAAATGCCCTCGTCGGTTTCCCAAAACCGACGCCGCGTTTGAAAGAAGATTTTTGCCGAGGCGTCGTAGTGTAATTGGCGAATAGCACGCTGCTTAGCTCGCGAAAAGGGCTTAAGGATTTCAATATGGCGCAACACTGGAAAAGGAATGGTAATGATGGCGTAGTCGGAGCGCGCTTCAAAGCGTCCTGCAGCAGTCTGGTAATGAAAGATGACTTCGCTGGGAGTTTGATCGATGGCAATCACATTTGCGCCGTAGCGAATCGAAGGTCCGACCACTGGTAAGAAAGACTGAGTCAGGCGATCCATTCCACCGACAACTTGGCACATATTGGTGTAATAGTTGCCGGCGTCCTCGCGGAATAACTCGAGGAAGGACGAATTCATCATCGCTTCTTGATTGTTCAGCAAGCCGAACATCTCGATCATGCCCTCAGACCACCCTTTCAGTTCCAAAAACTCGCGCACTGAGTACTCATCATATTCAGCATAGATCCGTTGCCATCCTGCTTCCCCTTCTTGCTCGATCTGCTCAATCAGCGGGCGTATCGTTTCCTCCCAGTATTGACCGGCTAGTTTTCCTTTTTCGTGGGCAGCCACCTCGAAACCTAGAACATCAGGGTTTGCTCCAATTTCTTTCCAGCGTCGTGTCACTCCCCCAAGATGGACATAAGCATTGGGATTATTCATCACAAAATCTGTTGTCGGTAAGCTAAACTTCTCAAGGTAAGCCATCGTCAAGGTGTGTGAGCGCGGAATGCGCATGGCGCCAGCTTCTCCGTACAAAACCGGCGCAAAGGGCTCGCGTAAAGTATGAATCCGTCCACCTGGACGCTGACGCGCTTCCAGAACTAGCACTTGGTGGCCTGCCGAGATTAATTCATAGGCTGCTGCTAAACCGGCTAATCCAGCGCCGGCAATGAGAACGCGCTTTCGTGTGGAACGAGGATATAGATTGGCAAGGCCACGCTGAACAAGGGGGATCAGTTCGGAAATGGATAATGTGGAAACCATGCATACCTCCTAATCTTCTCAAATTTTCCAAATTAAGCAGCCTATAGGGAAAAGGGGTGAGATGGTTTTGGCAAACCTAATAAGGATAGTAATGATAACTATACTCTCATTGTAGAGATTTTATCTAGCTGATTTCTCCATTTTTCTGCGCGGAAGACAAAATGCGATGTATAATTGCGGATGGAGTACTTGTTATGACTTTTGATGTGCAGGAATATCGGCAATTTGTTGAGCTGGTGTATAAGCATCCAGAGTGGCGAGCAGAACTGCGCCGATTGGTGCTGACTGAGGAGCTGCTCACCTTGCCCGATGTCGTGCGTGAGCTAGCCGAGGCGCAGAAGCGCACCGAACAGCGGGTGGAAGAACTAGCCGAGGCGCAGAAGCGCACCGAACAGCGGGTGGAAGAGCTGGCTGTCTTGCAAAAGCAGACCGCCTCCCAGCTTGCAAAGTTAGATAACCGCATCGGCATCAGCGTTGAACGGGAAGCGGCTGACGCACTTGCTTACACCCTGCGCCAAAAGGGTTATCAAATTCTCGCAGGCCCGTTCAATGTTCCCCTCAACGGGGAAGTTGACGTTCTGTATCGGGTTGCCGATGCGGAGGGAAATCAACTCACGGCCGTATTAGAGTCCAAGTTTCGTCTGAGCTACGGTGCGGTGGAGGATTGGGCACAGCAGATGCGTGCGGTTGAATTTCGGCGCAAGCTTAGTGAGGCTGGTTATCCTGGTCCGTATTTGGTATATATTTATGGGATGGGCATTCACCCCAGTGCCTATGACGCAATCAAGCGCTTTGGCATTGGCTTGATCACCGACCGCGGCGATTGGATTGATCCGTCGGAATTGCTCCCGTGAAATGTATCTAGAGATCTGTAGTGTACGCGCGATTTTTCACTTTCAATCGCTTATACAACAATCCGAAAAAACGTCTTCTAATGATTTGAGCGGATGTCTCCTAAGTGGTAGGGCGGGTTTTACTTAACCTTCTTTCTAACCCTAGAATGATTAATCACATTAGCGAACCGGTTTCCATTTTAGTCAAACTTTTTTGGATATAATAACCTCATTCATAACCACGTAAAGTGGGATCGCTGACGAATACTCTGAAAATCTATAAAGAGGGATGTATGGATATCATCAAAGCCAGAACCGCTATCGATCAAGCAATCCAGAATGGCAGTGCTCTATATATCTCCTATAGAAATAACCAAGGGAACACTAGTTCCCGAGTTATCTCTCCCATACAATGGGCGAATGATTATGTCTTTTTAGCTTATTGTCACGCAGCACAAGAGAAACGGCATTTTAAGATCTCTAATATCTTAGAATTAGAATTTTTCGATACCCTTGAAGAGGCGCTCGAATATCAGAAAAACCTCACTATTGAGAGTTTTCACCAACTCGATAGCTATCCAATTCCATCTCGGAACTTGCAAAGTCGGAAAGATTCAATTTCTTCTCCGAAGAGTCCACCAATCTTTTCGCGTGTAACGAAGGACGATGAATGGTCGAGACTGTTGAAATATTATTCAGAATGTCTCACCAGGGAGCACCGCCAGCAGTATGTTCTCAAACCCGAACAATTGCGCCCTAGTTCATATACAGTTCAGGAAACTCATCAATTTATATTAGGCAAGCTAAAACTTATCATCCAACCTGGTAAACGTTCTGATCCCAACCCTATCTTTGAGTTTATCCAAAAGAAATATGGGGAATTCAATGTAAAACTATGCTTGGGCTACCCCTTCTTGGTTATAGACAAAGATCGGGTCGCTCCCCTCATTTATGCCCCGGTCGAGATTTCATTTGGTACTATAAGCAATGACAAAGAGTTCACATTGCAGTCAGAGGGCTATGAGATCAGTTATGCTGCCCTTAAGAGTCTAGAGATGACTGATGAGGAAATTGAAACTTTTCTAGAAGAATGCGATCAAGTAAATATAGAGGATCAAGAAGTTGCACTATTTTCTTTAGAGGACTTGATCTTCAACAAAATCGCAGAAATCTATCAAACACCACTACCGCGTGTGAAAGAACGCATCATTCCAGGCACCATTTACCAGAGCCCTGCCTTCTTTTGGGTAGAAAATAACATAGCCACAATGAATTTGATTCGGGAACTCAAGGATTTATCAAATCCATCTCATTGGAGCACTACATCGTTGGCATTAAGACAATTGTTGAATATTGTCCCCGAACACGATTATCCATCTTTGCCCGAGGAACAAGTGGATAATGGGATTTACGTTACGCCAATCAACCGGCAACAGTTGAGAGCTATGCAATCTGTAAGGAAAGAACCTATCGTGGTTGTGACGGGCCCACCGGGAACAGGCAAGTCGCAGCTTGTCCTAAACTTAATTTCAGAAGCCTTCTTAAAGGGGGAAAAAGTTCTTTTTGCAAGTCGGAACAATCGCGCTGTAGATGTGGTTATGAGCCGATTGCAAAATGAAATTGGATTTCAGGGGGCAGTTAGGACTGGTAATCAAATCAACCGTAAAGCCGCAGCTTCACAAATGAGAACTGCGCTAAGTAAAGCACCCAACAAGGCCTCCTCTAATAATCATGTTTCCGAAGAACTAATTCGGGCTTACTTTACTGTTAGAGATCAGTTCTTAGATTCTCAAAAGAAGCTAGAACAAATCCTCAGACTGAAAGGTTTACTCGCCTCTTATCAGCAAGAAAGAGAGCTATACCTGGGATTCTTGCCCCAAGAGCTAAGCGTGATCGAAAATTTTGTCCCTGAGTACCGTGAAGAAGAAACCCAAAAACTCTTGACGGCTTTCTCAAATTTCTTAGAGCAAATCCTCAAACTCAAAGAGGAAAAATCAAGACTTGAAACATGGCTAAATGACATTAGTCGGGATCGTCATTTTTCTCTCATTAAGGACTTTCATCGGATCGAGGATCAATTTGGAGATTTTGGGAACGGGTTTCTGCATTCGAAGAAATTTGCGACGGTAGATGATTTGATACATCAAATTCACAACTGGCTAAATTCTATCGAATTGATCGAGAAAGAATCTCAAGCGACTATCTATTACGCTGAGTTGAAGCGGTTGGACAAACTCCTGGCTGAAAAGCTAGCTTTACTTCCACTCGAATGGCTTGAATATGAAAAATTTTTGGTCAAACAGTATTCTAGCGAAGAGATTGAAAATCTGCTGAAGGAGACCGAAGTTTTAAAAGAATGGTTTCGAAATTTTTCTTCCAAGTCTCTTCCACTCTCTGAGCGACTTCTTAACCTTTTAACCTTTGGATATCTCTTTCGGAAAAAGCTGAAACTCTTGTTCTACCTCTATGAGCAATGTCACCTTCCAATTCAGATTCACCAGAAGCCTTCCCCTGAAAACTCGCTTCAGCGCGCGCAGAACTTAATCGATCTACTCAATTCAGCAATTCTTTACAAACAACAAAGAGAAATGGTGGAAACGTGCCAGGTACTTTTAGGGGAAATCCGTGATCTTCGCTCCAAAATTCCAGAAGCGATCCAATACGATATAACGAAATTGCCCTCCTTTGACTTCGAGAACAATGACTTAAGAATTGAACTCGGAAAACTTTTGAAAGAAGCGGAAAACTTAGAGGAGCAAGTCCAAAGATGCGTTTCAGAGATCAACCTCCAAATTGAGGAGAATGGAAATGGCTTTCTAATGCTTCGAGATCTCAAGAAACAGACCTATGACCGATTTCCAGACCTATGGCAACAACAAATTCCCGCCAACCTAGACCAGGTTATTGCACACCTGACAAAGTGGCATAATATCGTTTTCTTCTGGAAGGCAAATTATGGCTGTCAGCAGACATCCCAATCCTTGGCAAAATTACCTACAGAAGATCAAGCCCGCTCTGCCTTGAATGAACTGCAGGGGAAAATGCTTACCACCAGCGGAGAGATTCTAAGGACTAAATGGTTTGAACGAGCCAGCAAACTGGATAACGAAGTTTATCAAAAAACCAGTGATTATATTACTGCTGTTGAAAAAACAGCTGACTTCGGAGATAGAGAAGATTATAAAGCTTATAAAGCAACGGAAAGGGAGAATTTCATTGCCGCAAGCCAAATGTTTCCCATCTGGGCGACCACAAATCTTGCAGCTAGAACCAATTTTCCTTTAGAGAGTGGATTGTTCGATCTAGTGATCATCGATGAAGCATCTCAATGCGACTTTGCATCTGCGCTTCCCTTGCTATTTCGAGGTAAGAAAATTGTCATCATCGGTGATCCCAATCAGCTTAGACATGTTGCGACCCTATCAAAGGAGTCCGATCGTGAATTAACTCAAAAGTTTGGGGTTGGGTTTGATGCTTTCTCTTATAACTCCTGTTCTTTGTTTGATATAGCTTTACGAAGTTGTGGAAGTCAACCGGGAGTGCTTCTGTTAGACGAGCACTATCGCTCGGATGCTCGAATCATCAATTTTTCCAACCAAGAGTTCTATGACAATAAACTAAAAATACGTACCGACTTGACGAAGAGAAACGTTCGGAAAACATTCTTGAACCAATTTGGCGGGATGTTCTGGCTTCATACGAGAGGTCAGGTTAGTTATCCTCCCAATGGCAGTTGTTGTAACGAGACTGAAGCAGAATATATTATGTCCCTTTTGCCCCAATTGTTTGAAGCCTTGGAGAGACTCGAAATGGGGAATAGTAGCATCGGCATTGTGACTCCATTTCGGGCACAAGAAGAACGAATCCGGAATTTGATTCAAAGCCATTATGGGATAACAGACAAAATCACTGTTGGTACGGCACATAAGTTCCAAGGGGACGAAAAAGATTTTATGATCTTTTCTACCGTTATTGGAGAGGGCACTAAAGAAGGAACCTTAAGCTGGTTGGACCAGACGCGCAATCTATTAAATGTGGCGGTTACTCGGGCTAGAGTTACGCTAATAGTAGTAGGAGATGTCAATTTTTGTTTAGAATTGAACGAAGGTCATTGTTT
>JAOAHK010000451.1 GCA_026415275.1 Anaerolineales bacterium | reverse complement strand
CCTCGAGCAATCGCGGCGCATCCTGAGCACAGCTAAAGAGCTTGGCTTTCCGCTCAAAATTCATGCTGATGAATTTGGCAATTTGGGCGGTGTACCGCTCGCCGTTGAGCTTGGGGCGGCATCTGCTGACCATTTGGTGCTCACCTCCGATGAGGATATTCGCGTTCTAGGGCAGAGCGACACAGTTGCTGTGGCTTTACCTTGTACACCGTTTGGTTTGGCAGAAAGAGACTACACGCCAGCGAAGAAGATCCTCAAAGCCGGCGGTATCCTCGCCATTGCCACCGACTTAAACCCCGGCACGGCCTGGTGCGGGAATATGCAATTTGCCATTGCGTTGGCCTGTCGCTATATGGGACTCCCCCCTGCACAAGGGGTTGCCGCCGCAACGATCAACGCGGCTGCAGCCATTCAGCGGGCAGACCGCATTGGTTCTATCGAGGTCGGCAAGCAAGGCGACCGAATTGTCCTCGATGTGGATGATTATCGCCATTTGGGCTACCGCTTTGGCACCAATTTGGTCAAGGCGGTAATCAAAAAGGGACGCCTTTACCCCGTGTAATTGCTTATATCCCTGAGACAACGGACAAATCATGTGGAGCTTGGAGATCCTGCAACGCTGGTATGATCCAGCCGATCCCGTTCATGGCATCGATCACATCCGGCGTGTAGTTGCTCTGGCGGAACAGATCGCTGAGGCCGAAGGGGCGGATCTGGAGATTGTTCGAGCGGCTGCGTATTTACATGATGCTGCCGACCGCAAGCAAGAGGATTCCGCCCCCCGTAAGGACCATCATCTCGTCGCTGCTGAATTGGCCGGTGAAGTCCTGCGTCAAGCCGGTTGGAATGAGGCGCGGATCGCCGCCGTGCAGCACTGCATCCGATCTCACCGTTTCCGCAATTCCCAAGAAGCCCCCCAAACTCTAGAAGCCCAAGTGGTTTTCGATGCCGATAAACTCGATGCCATCGGCGCTGTCGGTGTGGCGCGGGCGATCGCCCGCGCAATGCAAAAGGGAATGCCGTTTTATGCCCCACCCTCATCACTTTTTCTGGACACGGGTGTTTTAGCAGAGCAAGAAACCCACAGCGCGTACCATGAATATTGGTTCAAATTGCGTCATCTGAAAGAGCGACTGTTTACCCCAACTGCACATCGGCTGGCCGTCGAACGCCAAACAGCAATGATAGCTTTCTTTGAAGCGTTACAAGCCGAGGCGGGGATTTTCCCGAACGGATTTTCGCCATTGGAGGAAAGGAGTAACCAATGAAATTCAACAATCAAGAATGGATGGGGATGCTGGTGATGATCTTACTCACCTCGCTTGCTTGTAGCCTCTTTGCATCCCCTGCCACACCCCAACCTGAAGCCATCTACACTGCGGCGG
>JAOAHK010000450.1 GCA_026415275.1 Anaerolineales bacterium | reverse complement strand
AGGCGGGAGAGGAGTTTCGGTGACCGCTAAACGAGGCAACGAACAGGCAAGGGCAACGAGGGATAACAACAATGCGATGGATATCCAACGCATTGAGGGATAAACAAGAATCCGATCGATTTTCATAAAATCTCCTTATCGCTCAAGACGTCCCATAAGGCTCAACAGTTCCCAAGCGAATTTCATGCCGCGTGATGTTCAAAAAAGAACGAAAACCAAAGAAGAAGTAGAGAAGCGGGTTGATTATACCTTGCAAGAACTTTCGGTGAGAGATTGACTTTTTGGTGGTTGAAATCTTTGATTATCCATACTCTTGCAAACATGGAGAAGGCTTCGCGTTTGGTCGGAGAAGGACCCTGAATGCAATCTTCAATTTTTTTCTTTGAGTGTATAATTTGAATAACTTCCACCCTCTTTTCCTGTCTCTGCCCTAAGAGATCATCCTTATTCATTCCCCCACTGTAAAAAAAGAGAGGGTATAGGATTTTTTGTTTCAAAAAAACGGAGTAAAGCCATGAAACGCTTTTGGATGCTTTTCACTTCGATTGCCTTTCTTTTTGCCCTGCTTGGATTGTTTCCTCCTTCTGTGAACGCCGATTCCTTTCAGGCAGAGGAAGATGTCCTTAAAGAAACAATTTTAGTGGAAGTTCGTGCCGATGCGAATTACCGACCGGGGCGCATTTCTCCTCCCAAAAGTCCCTTGAATGCGCAAAGTACAACTGCTGTTTTTACAATAAATTATCTTCCACCCGGTACCTATGGTGCGGATAATTGCACAACTTGGCCGAATAATGCAAAGGCAGCTTTCACCTATGCGGCGAACATCTGGGGCTCTTTGCTCAGTTCGCCGGTGCCGATCGTGATTGATGCCTGCTGGGCAACGAATATAGGGGATGGTATATTGGGACATAGTGGAGCAAATGGCTTTCGCAAAAACTTTACAAATGCTCCCCAATCCAATGTATGGTACCCTTTCGCACTGGCAAACGCGCTAAATGGCAGTGATCTCGATCCTACTGTAGCCGATATTTATATTGCTTTCAATAACACTTTCAGTTGGTATTTTGGCACGGATGGGGCAACCCCGCCAGGTCAGTACGATTTAGTTAGTGTTGTATTGCACGAAATAGCCCATGGGTTGGGGTTTGCAGGCTTCATGAGCTATGGATTGACTTATTGTGGTGAAACGAATTATGGATGTTGGGGTGGAGGTACAGGAAGCCCTCTTGCCTATGATAATTTCATTCAGAACGGTTCTGAGAATAGTTTGCTCAATACAACTTTATTCCCCAATCCTTCTGCCGCCCTTGGTAGTGAATTAACGAGCAATAATTTATACTTTAACGGCAATAACGCCAAGGAAGCTAATGGCGGTAACCGTCCAAAGATGTATGCGCCGCTTTCTTGGATACAGGGATCGAGC
>JAOAHK010000449.1 GCA_026415275.1 Anaerolineales bacterium | reverse complement strand
GTCTGGGGATGTGCTGCTTTATGAAAGAAACTACGGCTGGCCTGAGCCGCCTCATACCAAAAATCATTGTCTTGTGTTGCCCACCGTGCCCACAACTCATAATAAAAAGGCAAATGATAGGATGGGTTGGTGAAGGTGGCATAGCGACCACTCGGTACAAATACCACCTGTTTTGATTCGGCATCGAACATGTTTGTGGCAATGCCGTTATCTTCTTCGCTCTTATGGAGCATGGTGTTAAGAATTTGCTGTGCTTCCTCACGGTAATTGAAAATCCCCTCACCATTTCCCCAACGATGAGCAGCGAATAGCAACGCCATCACAAACCATTCTTCGCCATCTGATGCGGGATTGGAAGCCAGTTTTTGTCCTTCGGGGGTGCAATGCCAAGCAAAGTAACCACGGAATGGACCCTCGGACTGATACATATACGTTTTGGTCCACTTCCAGAGACGATCGAACTCTTCTTTACGGTTCAGTTGAACCGCAATCATCATCCCGTAGGACATTCCTTCCGTACGTACATCCCCGTTGCCCACATCTAAGATGTAGGCCATATCATTGCCCACGGGATAGTAAATGCGCTCTGTCAACTCGTCACCGTAAAACAACTGTTGCCAACTTTTATCGATTTTGTAAGCGACTTCTTCCTGCGACTTACTAAGATAATCTTGAAAGTAATCGCGGTAAGCCTTGGTCTGGTAGTAAGGAAAGGGGGTGTGAATTTGGTGTGGTGTGACTAAGTCGCCTCTAGGGGGAGATAGAAGGGCTGAACAACTCGAGATTGCGAACAGCGACAAAAGAGAAAATACACCAAGAAGTTGATTTCCGGTAATAGATCGAAACCTAAACACGAAGGACTTGTAAGCCTGAAACTTTAGAGTTCGCTTGATGGAATCCATCTTTTCATCCTTTGAGAGCACCGGCAGTTAAACCGGTCACAATTTGGCGTTCGGCAAAGATATAGAAAATAACCGCAGGAACAGCCGACAGGGCTACAAAAGCAGCCACAAGTGACAAATCGGTGCCGTATTGTCCTTGAAATTGCATGGTGCCCAAAGGTAGAGTCCACAAGGTGTCTTTGTCTACTAGAACCAATGGCACCAGCAGGTCATTCCAACTGGCAACCAACGTTAATGCCGCTACGGCTGAAAGGGCGGGGCGGGCCAGCGGAAGCAGAATGTATAAAAGAAAAGTAAAGGGGCTACATCCATCAATGTAAGCCGCATCTTGAAGTTCAAAGGGGATCGAGGAGAAAAAATTGCGCAGAATCATGATGTTTCCCGAAAGTTGAAAAGCGGTTTGCACCAAAATAATTCCGGTTAAAGTGTTGGTCAGTCCAATTTGGCGAATTACAAGAAACACAGGAAGGATCGCAACGGTGATAGGAAACATCAAGCCTAAGGTGAAATAATTGAAGAACAAGTCTTTTCCTCTAAAATTCAAACGAGCGA
>JAOAHK010000448.1 GCA_026415275.1 Anaerolineales bacterium | reverse complement strand
GCAAGCTCTTCAACACGCTGCTCGGTGCGTTTCTGTGCTTCGGCAAGCTCTTCAACACGCTGCTCGGTGCGTTTCTGTGCTTCGGCAAGCTCTTCAACACGCTGCTCGGTGCGTTTCTGCGCTCTGGCAAGTTCATCGACGGTAACCGATAGACCAGCGACATTTACCGAGAGTTCTCGAACAAGTTTCAGTAAGTTGTATTCATCATCCGGCAAGATTGCGCGCCGAAACTCCGTCTGCAACTCACTGTCGCTGACGATACGGTGAATTAAAGCACGAATTTCATCAGTTGAAAGCGCCATCTCGGTCACCGGATTTATTATACCATACCGCTTTTCATCACCCCTTGGTGGAATGTGTGATCGAAGAACCAAGAGCCTTGCTGAATTTCCCTCTTCGTTTGCGGTTCAACATCTCCACTGAATTCTTTACCCTCTTGCCACCTGTCCAATATATCAAGGCATAGATCATTCGATGCCAATGCTTCAACGCATAAGGGGGATCATAGTAGAGAGCTTTTGCATAGTATCTTAACGCCAACTGAGGCTCATCTCCATCCAAATAATAACGCGCTTTTAGTCGGGACATTCCACCCAGAACTTTCCGTCGATCGGCGGCAATTTTCGGAGCTAAGAAGGGTTGGGTAAGCGCCCACTCATAAAGGAGCTGAATTTCCTCGCTAAAGCGGGTCGCGAAAGCCATATTCTTAGCTTGGCTGTGCTGACGAGCTGCTGCCCAAATGGAAGGAACATGTTGGACTGGGCTGTGAGCAGCAACCCGAATCCAAAGTTGGTGATCTAACATACAATGATAACTTTCGTCTACGTAACCGACTTCTTCTACAACCGAGCGGCGTAAAAAGACGGCAGGTTGGCAGATGATGCGAAACCGTAAGAATTCCATCAACCCCCAACTACCAAATGACCAGCGGTTAATCGGCTGACTTTGCTCGTCAATCGCTATCGCATCTCCATAGACCATGCCCAGCGAAGGATCTCCTAATAGAATGTGAACCGCTTGGGCAATTGCACCAGGCAGGTAAAGGTCATCTGAATTGAGCCAAGCTACAATTTCACCTTTTGCCCGCCGCAACCCCTTGTTGATCGCTTCCGCCTGACCGCGATCCTTTTCTGAAACCCACCATGCTAAGTGAGACTGGTACTTCTGGATGATCGCTTGACTGCCGTCAGTGGAGTTACCGTCCACAATCAGGTATTCCAAATCGAATACTTCTCCTAGACCGGGCTGATAGATAACTGATTGAATCGTTTGTTCTAGATAAGCAGCCTGATTATAAGAAGGAGTAATAATACTTACCAAAGGGAGGGAAGACATTTTATTGTAACGGATGGGCTAAGTCAAAGATAAGATAGCCATTTCCCTCGGCGATGAGGGGATATTTCTCGTACAAAGCCTTTTTGAGCTCTTCTTGAGCCTCGAATTGATTCAAGGCGGTCACCAAAAAATAATCCATTCCATCCAAGCGG
>JAOAHK010000447.1 GCA_026415275.1 Anaerolineales bacterium | reverse complement strand
AAGAGACAGGAGTTTGTTTAAGAAGAAACTTGGGGTAAAGGTTGAAATTGTCGGGGAAGTCACTAGTTTAGAGAGTGCCATCGAAGCCACAGAAAAACGCGATGTGGATTTGGTGATCGTCGATTATGACGATGACCAACTCAATCGCGAAGATATCCTCACTCACTTTGTCAGCGGGGGAGGCCAAAAACGGGTTATTTTAGTATCCCTCTCTAATCCTGAGAGCGCCATGCTCTATGACCGACGCGAATTGCCCCTTTCCCAGTTTGAGGCATGGTTTGAAGGATGGCGAGAAGCGGATGAATCTCGCCTTATTGCTCCTGGGGAAGCGGGGAGCAAAAATCGAACAAGGAGTAACCGTATGAAGCATTTCGTAGTAGCAAGTCTCTTGGTTATTGTTCTGACGGTGTTGCTGATTCTAGGCGCTGGGCAAGTGCGCTTGTTACCCGTTGCAGCCAGTGCGCAGGCACAACCCATCGATCAACTCTTTCGATTGATGTTCTTTGCCATTGCATTTTTGTTTTCCCTGATTGTCGTATTCATGCTTTACAGCATTCTTGTTTTTCGGCGTAAAAAGGGTGATGAAAGCGATGCGCGCCATATCGAGGGCAACACCAAGCTGGAAATCACATGGACCGCGATCCCACTTGTCATTGTGCTAGGCTTGTCGTTTTTAGGAGCTCGGTCTCTAGCGGAGGTTGAACGGCCTGATCCAAAGCCATTGGAGGTCAATGTCATCGGCTTACAATGGACATGGCGGTTTGATTACCCACGTTTCGGCATTGTCTCAAATGAACTCGTGCTCCCGGTGAATAAGCAAGTGATTCTGTATTTGTCCTCTCAAGATGTAATTCATTCGTTCTGGGTGCCAGAATTTCGCGTTAAGCAAGACCTTTTGCCAGGCGGCGAAGAGTTTGTGCGCACCTTACGGATTACTCCAACCGAGATTGGCTCTTATAAGGTTCGGTGTGCGGAGTTGTGTGGCATCCGCCATGCTTATATGGAGTCGCCCGTGATTGTTGTCTCGCAAGCCGATTTTGATGTTTGGGTTGCTCAGCAAACAGGTGAATCCACCGATCCAGTGGAGCGGGGACGGAAATGGTCAAACCAATATGGTTGTCTATCTTGTCACTCGGTGGATGGTTCAAAGCTGGTCGGCCCCACTTGGCTCGGCTTGTTTGGTTCGGAGGTCAAGCTGGCTGATGGTCGGACAGTCATTGCTGATGAGGCTTATATCATCGAGTCGATCCGCAATCCTGGAGCAGCCATTGTGCAGGGCTATCCCAACATCATGCCAGCAAATGTCGGGCAAGATTTGAGCGACGAGCGCATTCAGGACATTATTGCCTTTATCAAGACTTTACGCTAAGGGAGTGTGAGCATGAAAGAACGAGTTGGTCTGTTTCAAATTGGTTTGGTGCGCGGCTTGATAGGAATGGTTGTGGGGGTGTTCATTGGTTTGGGTTTGGTTAGTGGCGTTCGTGCACTGTTGGGCTTGCCTGTGTGGAGC
>JAOAHK010000446.1 GCA_026415275.1 Anaerolineales bacterium | reverse complement strand
ACCCTAAACAAAGTCTGATCTAGGGCTAATTTCCTCTCTTTTTCTTGCCCCGATCAGACAAGCGTGGTCGGGGCGAGCCCCTTTTCTCCTCTTAGCCTTGTTTGGCTTAATCTTATCCCCCCATCCCATGGGGGAGTAGCAGCCGTTTCATCTGGACGCATAAAACCGCAACTTGCGGCATCAATGCTTCTATCGATCGGTATCATGCGTAGGTCTTATCGCGCCTATACAGCAAACTTTTCAACAGAAAGGAGCAGTCAGATGAACCCACAGATTTTCTTTGAGTACTTATTGCACACAGTTGTCCTGTCTGTCGAGCGAGTGGGGATAGCCTTAGCCCCCGTTTTTGGATTTATCGACATTGCCCATCTTGGTCGATTGCTCTTGGTCGTCTTCCTCTGTGGGCTTATTGGACTAGAGCGGTCAGAACACGATCGCGCCAGCGGATTTCGTCCACATATCTTGGTCGGATTAGGAGCCTGCATGATGACCCTCGCTGGAGCTTATGCTGTTTTTCCTGGGGGCGGCGAGCGCGATCCGATGCGGGTTGCCAGCTATGTTGTTTCGGGAGTTGGATTCTTGGGTGCTGGAGCGATCTTACGTCATGGCACAACTGTGCGTGGGTTGACAACCGCATCCAGCTTGTGGGGTTCTGCCGGACTTGGTATCGCCGTGGGAGCCGGTATGGGGTGGTTAGCGATCGCAACGACTCTTTTGATCTTGTTTACCTTGATCATACTGGAGCGTCTGGAAGCTCGTCTAGGCAGAGGCGAGACTGCAAAAGATCTTCAGATTCACCTCAGAGATGACCATCGCGCAGTGGGAAAAGCGTTGACAGCCTTAGATCGCTTAGGGATTCCGGTCAAAAAGGCAACCGTGCTGCCGGGTGAAGGTGAAACAGCCGTCATGCGCGTAGAACTCAATCGCCCGTTGAGAAACGATCAGATGCAACGGGTCGTTCAACGGTTGCTGACCGTCAATGCCATCACTCGGGTGAATATCGCTGCGCTGGAGGTAGAAGATGTGGACTCACTAGCTAGCCAAAATGGTAATCAAAGTCAAAAGGAGAACTCAAACCCGCAAATCGGGGAGCTAAAGTTAGACGATGACAAACTCCTTTTTGACTTAAACGAGCCAGAAGCAGATGGGCAAATCGATCCTTCCTTACACTGGCCCGAAAGGAGGTGATGCCGAATGAAAACAGACGATGGAAGTATGAGTGATAAACCACCCAATCATCCTAAACAAGGACATTGCCTAAGAAGTTAGCCATTGTCCAGGAACATCTATCCTTATAGAAACGAAACAAGTTCCTCAAAGGCAATGGCTGCAAAACCGAGATCAAATTCTAAATTTCGGAGGAACTATCATGAACAACAAAATTGGACCTCGCACAGACAGCGTGGAAATTGCAGTCGCTAAAGCTTCGCGACGGTTGATCGAGTATTCACAGGTTTCACCCGAAAAGGCCTTGCACATGCTCGATACCAAGATGCAAGGATTAAGCGCAGAAG
>JAOAHK010000445.1 GCA_026415275.1 Anaerolineales bacterium | reverse complement strand
AAATGAAAAAGCGAAGTGCATACCCCCGCCGCTGCCCAAAGGTTGAGTTTTAGGAGCCCAGTATTCGTAAAAAGCTTTAGGTACACGGCCTTCTTGACGGACGATCTTTGCCACTTCGCTGAGCGGCAGGCTGTGTCCGTTCACTTGCGCTAAACCTTCCACAAAGCGGATGCGCTCTGGTGCGACGTCGAATTTCTCGGCTAAGGAGGCCGCTAAGGCTTCACGCAAGGATTGGGCGGCATGGCGGGCAGCATTCCCGGTGACAAAGGTTTGGCGCGATGCGGTGGTTGGTCCTCCGTCAGGGGTTAGGTCGGTGTCCATCACCAGTACGCGCACGCGTTCGGGAGGCAGGGCAAACTCTTCGGCAACGATCATGCGCAAGACGGTGACCAGCCCTTGCCCTAATTCGGCAGAGCCAGTGCGCACTTCCAATGAACCATCTTCATAGAGTTCGACTTCGGCGCCGGCTTTATCTGGCGCACCACCGCCCAACCCGGTGTTTTTATAGGCTACAGCAAAACCCCAAGCGCGCCGCAGGTGTGGTTGTCCTTCCACCGTGCGGGAAACAAAGGGATCATCGCCTGCGCGTTGTTTGAGTTCCCGGGCGACAATTTCAATGCAGTCCAGCAAACCCACACTTTCTCGCAGTACTTGTCCAGTATTGGTAACGCTGCCAACCCGCAAAGCATTCATCCGACGCAATTCGATGGGATCGATCCGCAGGGTATGGGCGAGTATATCCATCATGCTTTCAATGGCAAATGCTGATTGAGTGACGCCAAAGCCGCGAAAAGCCCCAGCAGGCGGGTTGTTGGTGTACATAGCGTAGCAATCTGCACGAGCATGAGGGACTTCATAGGGGCCCGAAGAATGGGTTGTGGCGCGGGTTAGCACCTTTTCCCCTAGTGATGCATATGCCCCGGTATCACCGTACAATTCTGTTTCAACCGCGGTCAGGCGCCCATCTCGTTTAGCGCCCATTTTGACGCGAATCTGGGTGGCATGACGCTTGGGATGCACTAATAAACTTTCGTGGCGCTCGAAGAGTAATTTTACCGGCCGCCCGGTGGCATGGGCAAGTAAAGCGGCGTGAATCTGCCCGGCAATGTCTTCTTTGCCGCCGAAACCTCCACCCATCTGTTGCCCAATGACATGCACGCGCTCATCTGGCCAACCCAACGCACGCGCCACTTGGTTGCGGTCAGCATAGGGGATTTGCGAACCGACATAGATTTCCATCCTTCCGTCCTCAGTAGGCCGGGCAATACTACATTCTGGCTCCATAAAGGCATGGTCGGTGATAGCGGTATGAAAGGTGTGTTCCAAGATAACCTCGGCCTCAGCGAATCCCTGTTCCATATCGCCTTTGCGTACCTTGATGTGTTTGAGCAGGTTTCCATTGGGATGTAATTGAGGAGCGTCGGGCTGACGGGCGCGCACTGGGTCGGCAATGACTTCTAACAACTCATATTCTGTTTCGATCAGATCGAGAGCTTGGGTGGCAATTTCGCGCGTTTCGGCGG
>JAOAHK010000444.1 GCA_026415275.1 Anaerolineales bacterium | reverse complement strand
GTGTGTCGTTGCCCCCGCGCCCGTACTGCACGATGCGGTCGGGGCCTGCGGTGCCCAGCGTCACCTGATTGTCGTCGCCAGGGGTGCCGGTCCCCGCTTGCGGCGCGGCGAGCGCGGGGCCGCCTGCGGATTGCGCCGCGACCAGCAGCAGCGCCAGCGCTATCGCCAGTGCTATACCGCTCCAGAATGCCATCGTCTTGATTTCGAATGTGCTGTTCATTTCGCACCTCCTAATTGTCGTTGCGAAAGAAGAGGGGAAGCTTTCATCTCCAACTATTACCCAGCCCACTAGTTACAAACGGTGAACCTTCCTTGACCGAAGAATACAAACCGGTATGGAGAAACAGCAATGTGATGATTGCTTGCCCAGATCGTCATCGTTGAGCAAGGCGTCCCAGTTTAATTGCGTGGCTATTTGGAGTTTATGGCGCAGTGCGAGGGGTAACCGCAATTAAATCGATGGGGATAAATAGACTATACATCAAAAAGCCTGCCGAATCAAGCTGGAAATCAAAAAGCGCAAAGCTTCATCTTTTTTGTACCGCGGGGCTTTGTACCTAAAGACAACGTGCAGTCATAGGTAATACCGACTCGAGGTCGGCGATCCATTTCTGTTATCTCCCTAAAAAGACAACCGCAGGTCAAATGATTGAAAGTCCCTAAACGAACATTCTCATCGGGCGGTTGACCAATCCCCAAAAATATGGCATAATCTGCGCCAATCGGTTGTCAAAAGCGATGATGGAAACGAGTACGCCCACGCGGTGCTGAAAGCGAACCCGCAAACGGTGCGAGGCGGGGCAGACCGAGGGGCAGAAAATCCTTCCGGAGCTGCAACCTGAAAAGCGTTGGAAGCTGCTCGACGCTGAGTAGGGAAGCCGGTCACGTCCTCCGTTATTGCGGACGAGTGGTTGGCAGAGCTTGAGAACGCTCTAAAGACCACTATCGAGTTGCCTGCCTTGGCAGGAAACAGGGTGGCACCGCGGGAGATGTGCATTTTCCTCTCGTCCCTGATGGGGCGAGAGTTTTTTGTCATCAAAACAAGGGTTATTATTCTCTAGTAAGGAAGTGGAGGTCGTATGCCGTTTCGCGAAGTCCCAACCAAAGTCGATTTCCCCGCCCAAGAACGGGAGATTTTAGAGTTCTGGAAGACCAGTCAAGCTTTCCAAAAGATGCGTGAAATTCACAAGGGGCAACCACACTGGTCTTTTATCGATGGTCCCATCACCGCCAATAATCCGATGGGTGTGCACCACGGGTGGGGCAGAACCTATAAGGATTTATACCATCGTTTCTGGACGATGCGTGGGCGAGAATTACGCTATCAGAACGGTTTTGACTGCCAGGGGCTATGGGTGGAGGTCGAAGTAGAGAAAGAGATGGGCTTCAAAACCAAGAAGGACATCGAAAATTACGGCTTGGAGCAATTCGTGCGCGCCTGTAAGGCACGCGTCCTGAAATATGCCGCCGTTCAGACCGAGCAATCCATCCGCCTTGGTTATTGGATGGATTGGGGGAACGACTACTACAC
>JAOAHK010000443.1 GCA_026415275.1 Anaerolineales bacterium | reverse complement strand
GGGTTGTAGAGTACCGATGATTTGTAAGGTTGGCTTAGGCTTGCCTTCTTCGGAAACAACGGGAGCCACCACTGGCGGTAGAGGTTCTTCACCCCGTAATCGGCGCGCTGCTGATAACACAGCGCGGATGATCGAAGGGTACCCAGCGCAGCGACAAAGCGTATCCTTCAGCGCGTGGCGGATTTCCTCCTCACTGGGGTTGGGATTGTTTTGCAGAAGCGCATAGGCGGTCATGATCTGACCGGGAATGCAAAAACCGCACTGCACCGCCCCATGGCGGATAAACTCCTCCTGTAAGGGATGTAAGGCAAGCGGGGGCAGTCTACCCTCTTCTGTTGAGAGATGGGCAGGGGATGCAGGTATTCTCCCTCCGCCCTGTGAGAGAGAGGCTGGAGTTGAGGGTTGTTCACCCTTCTCACTTTGAAGAACGGGTTGGGAGTGAGGGAAAAATCCTAGTCCTTCAATTGTCAACACCGACTTCCCCGCAGCGCGAGCTGCTGGGTAGGTACAACTTAAGACGGGCACGCCATCGACCAAAACCGTACAAGCGCCGCATTCGGCCTCTTCACAACCGATTTTGGTGCCAGTTAAGCCTAAACGTTCGCGCAATACGTGGGCGAGCATCTCGCCGGGCTGAGGTTCGACTTGCACTGGATTACCATTGACAATCAATTCCATTGTTTCATCATCCTTTCACCGATAAAGAAAGCGATTCTCTCTCTACGTGCATATAAGCGCGCTGCCAAGCGGTTTGTAATGTCTGACGCAATAAGATGCCAGCTAGGTGATAGCGGTATTCTGCTGTCGCCCGATGAGGGCTACTACGAAAACGCGCTTCTGCTTGGAGAGCCTTTTCCGCCTCTGTAAGAATCTCCTCGCTGAGCCGTTTGCCGCGCAGGGTTGCTTCGGTCTGCTGGGCACGAAATGGCACTGGCCCTGCGGGACCCACAGCAATGCGAAGATCGCCGATGCGGTCGCCTTCACGCCGCAACCAGACACCCATATTTTGAATGGCAATCGCCACGCCTTGCGGGCGCATAACTCGTCGAAAGGCAGATGCTTCGTCTGGTCTGCTGATTGGCACCTGAAAAGCAACAATGATCTCCGTCCGATCAAGAGCAGTTTTGCCTGGACCTGCGTAACAGGCAAGTAGCGGTTGTGTATGTTGTCCTTCTGGTGTAGCAATGACTACTTGGGCATCCAAAGCGAGCAAGGCAATGGCGCCATCAGCAGCCGGCAAGGCATGAGCGACATTGCCGCCAAGGGTAGCGACATTGCGCAACTGAGGACCACCGATCAGCGCGGCTGCCTCATGGAGCGCGGTGGCGTATTGTTGTGTTGGTTGCCAACCAATCAGACGATTAAGCGGCACCGCAGCGCCAATCCACAACATCTTCTCCATCTGTTCAAGTTTTTGTAATTCTGGGATAGCAGAGAGGTCTACTAATGTGTGTATAGGCGCATGACGGCCTTGTTGTAGCTCAAGCAATAAATCGGTGCCGCCAGCGATAACTTTGCTTTGCGGCTCATTTTTCAAGATCGCAAACGCTTCAGTGAGGGTGTGGGGAAGATGATACGAAGTCCAAGT
>JAOAHK010000442.1 GCA_026415275.1 Anaerolineales bacterium | reverse complement strand
ATACTTAACACAGTAACAGAAAACTTGCTGAAAAAAGAAATAAGAGTTTTTTAATCAAATTGATTGAACGCAAGAATTTGGTGAAGTAAGCCCTTAAAAAATTTTTTGAGATAAATGTTTAAGGCAATGGTTTAAAGGTTGTTAAAAAAATATGAAAATCACTAAACCAAAAATTGAGATAACTTCTGATAAAAATTTTTTGATTGATAAAACTATCCTTAAAAAAATTATTAACCAGTTAATCGAAAAGATTGAAAAAAGTTTTGGATCCATAGAAATATGTTTTTTGTCAGACAATCAACTTCACGAATTAAACAAAAAACATCTTAATCATGATACATTGACAGATATTTTAACCTTCACTTACAACAATACTGAACCATATTCATTAGAAATTTTGATTTCCTATGAAAGAGCTTATGAAAACTCTAAAAAGTTTAAAGTTCCTTACCAATCAGAAATAATAAGATTGATTGCTCATGGACTTCTACACTCAATCGGCTATAACGATAAAACAAAAGCACAAAAATTGAAAATGAGAAAGGCAGAAAACGATTTGTTAAAATCAGTAAATAAATTAGATTTCATAAAAAAAATGAAACAAGGAGCTTGAGAGAATGGCGAAATACTTAGTCTTGGTTGAATCACCATCAAAAGCAAAAACAATTAAAAAATACTTAGGCAAAGATTATATAGTCGAAGCAACTGTTGGACACATAAAAGACTTACCAAAATCATCATTTGGAGTTGACATTGAAAATGGCTTCAAACCTAAAATTGTAAGCATTAAAGGTAAAACGGATATACTAAAAAAAATTAAATCACTTGCAAAAGAATCTGAAAAAATATTTATCGCAACTGACCCAGATCGTGAAGGCGAAGCAATAGCTCAAGATATATACGAAACTATTAAGAACGGCGAAAAAGAAGTTCTTCGTGTTCTATTTCATGAAATAACTGAAAAAGGTGTGAAAGAGGGGATGCACAATCCAAGAAAAATTGATAACAATTTAGTTGCATCTCAAAGAGCTCGTCGAGTGATGGATAGAATTATTGGATACAAAGTAAGTCCAATTCTGTGGAATACCTTACACTTAATTGAATCTTCTGGCGAAAATGCACTTTCGGCTGGAAGAGTTCAATCAGTTGCATTGAGATTAATTTGTGAACGTGAAGATGAAATAAATAATTTTACTCCACTTGAATATTGGTCAATTATCGGTGTGTTTGAAAATGATGAAGGATTAAAATTCAAAAGTAAACTGTATTCATATCAAGGAAAAACCTACAAAGTACCTGATAAAAAACTTGAAAATGAAGAAGAACAAAAAGATTTCTTCTCAAAATATTTTTATATACCAAACGAAAATATTGCATCAGAAATTTTAGAAGCTTGTAAAAAAG
Source organism: Anaerolineales bacterium (assembly GCA_026415275.1). Lineage (GTDB taxonomy): Bacteria > Chloroflexota > Anaerolineae > Anaerolineales > UBA4823 > NAK19. The sequence continues at coordinate 197 of JAOAHK010000442.1, read as the reverse complement.
AAGCATATCGAATTACAAGAATCGAAAAGAAAATAGTTAATAGAAATCCAAGTCCACCATTCACAACAAGCACATTACAACAAGAAGCTTCAAAAAAATTATACTATAGACCAAGACAAACAATGCAGTATGCACAAAAATTATACGAAGGTGTTGAACTCGGTAAAGATGAAATTGTTGGTCTCATAACTTATATG
>JAOAHK010000043.1 GCA_026415275.1 Anaerolineales bacterium | reverse complement strand
AACCTGCATACCCTCTTCAATACCGGAATAATCACCAACAATCGTTACTCCCACATTATCTTTTTCAAGATTAAAGGCAATGCCCATCACACCATTCGCAAACTCCACTAATTCCTGCGAACGGATATTGCTCAAACCACTGACGCGAGCTATGCCATCACCTGCCTCAATGACCGTGCCGATATCTACAATTTGAAATTCGGGTTCAAAAATTTCGATTTGTTTCCGCAGTTCTTCTGAAATTTGTTGAATGTAATCGGTCATAATTCCTCCACCAATTCCTTCGATCTAAGCAGTAAGGTCCAATACGGTCTGGAAATCCAAGCGTTGAATTAATTCACTGACTAGAGCAACTGCATGGTCATAATCTTCACGATGAATAATTGAGCTGTGCGAATGGATGTGTCGCGCTGCAACCCCAATAACGAGGGTTGGTACCCCTGTGTGATGCAAATGAATTGCTGCTCCATCGGTAGCTCCACCCTCAATGTAAGACAACTGAACTGGAATATTCTTCTCTTCTGCTACCTTCAGGGCAAGCTCGCGCAATCTTTGATTCGGAATCATCCGTGCATCATAGATAACAATTGTGGGACCTTTTCCTAATTTTACCCCCGACTCTTCGGGCTTTATCCCGGGGACATCTCCAGCTATATCCGACTCTAGGACAATAGCTACATGCGGATCTACGGCTCGAACGCTAGTAGTCGCTCCACGCAATCCTACTTCTTCCTGCACCGTAGCGACACCAAACACCGTGTTCGGATGTTGCTTTCCTTGTAATTGCTCTAAAACCGAAACGGTCAATGCCACTCCGACACGGTCATCAAAGGCTTTGGCGAGATAGGTTTTCCCATTGGCTAATTCGACAAAATCCGCACGTGGGATAATCGGATCGCCAGTTTTGACCCCCGCTTCTTCAACCTCAGCTTTGTTAGTAGCACCGATGTCGATATACATATCACTCTTTTCGATGACTTTTTTTCGATCCTCAGGGCTAAGTAGGTGAGGGGGTTTGGCGCCGATCAATCCAACAACGTCGCCTTTTTGGGTTTTGATAATGACCCGCTGACCTAACAAGACCTGATCGAACCAGCCACCAAGCGGTAGAAATTTGATAAAACCTTCATCCGTAATGTATTTCACCATAAAACCAATTTCATCCATGTGCCCAGCAAGCATTACCCGTGGTTCTTCTGCCTCGCCTTGTTTTTTACAGATAACACTACCAAGTTTATCTTGGCTGAGTTCCCCCAAGCTTTGGAAATATCCTCTGACAACCGAACGCACAGGGCTCTCAAATCCGGGAACCCCATGAGCTTCGGTCAGATCTTTGAGCAATTTTGCTGTCGCATCCATCCGTATATAAAGCCCTTCCTTTGCACAAGATTTAAAATGCATTTACAAATCTCAAAACGGATAAATGATACCCGAAACCTGCGAGCTTGTAAAGCAAATCACAAATTCACAATTTCAAGCTACCACTACCGTGGGATTATTCTTCGCGTACATGATTTTCTGGCGGTTTCGCACGGGCATCCCGCCCTAATTCGCGAGACCTTTCATAAGCCGCCCAAATCGCCCGTGAGATTGCGGTTCTGAAACCTGCCTTTTCCAAATAATAGAGGGCTGCTGCGCTAGTGCCTCCAGGTGAGGTCACTTCATTACGTAGGCGTGCCAAATGCACCTGATCTTCGCGTTTCGTATAATAATCGACAGACCCGCGCACCGTTTTTGCCACCAATTGCTCAGCAATCCGTCTTGGAAAACCCAAATGAACACCTGCATCTACCATGGCTTCCATGAATAAGAAGACGTAAGCCGGACCTGTCCCAGACAAGGCTGTCGCCATGTCCAAATAATTTTCCTCTTCGACAAAAATTTCGTCCCCTAATGCGGACAGCAAGCGCCGAGCTGCCTCTTTTTGATTTTCCGACACCGATGGAGCAACCGTCCAAACCGTGATTCCCTCTCCGATCTGAGCAGGAGTGTTGGGCATAGAGCGTACAATGAATGGATGGTCAAGCCCACGCATCAACTTTTCTATAGGCGCACCGGCTACAATAGAAACAACCAAAGCATCTGGAGCAATCGCCCCCCTTAAGCCGCTCAACACCCGATCAAGCTTTTGGGGTTTGACAGAGAGCACAATAATGCTGGCATCTTTTGCCGCCCTTGCGTTATCGCTTTCTACCTGAATCCCGTATTTTTTGTGCAATTCCTCCAGTCTTTCTGGACGTGGGCCCGCAGCAATCAAGTCTTGAGGTTTTTCTAGTTTCTGGCGAATTAGTCCTCCAATCATCGCTTCCGCCATAACACCCGGACCGATAAAAGCAATCTTTGCTGTCACCTAACCTGCCTCCAAATCGTGAAATGCTATGATAATGCTTTGCTAAAATAACTCAAGGCAAGGCGCAAACGGGTTTCAAGTTCTTGCGGCGTGTCTTTCGGGATAGCCTGAATTGCAGTTTGCGCCTCCACAACACTATAACCAAGTGACGTCAACGCAGATAAGACCTCTCCATCCACATCACTAAACGCTGCGATCTGCTCCAATTCCCCTTCTGCCCGAAGTTTATCTTGTAGGGCAAGAATAATTTTTTGAGCAGTTTTCCTGCCCAAGCCGGGCACTCGAGATAGCACGTCTACCTGATTTTGAAGAATCGCACTGCGAAGCACATCTGCACTCATTGTGGATAATATCGCTAACGCCAATTTATATCCTATTCCACTAACGCTGATCAACAGATTGAAAAGTTTTCGCAATTCTACCGTATCAAAACCGACTAGGGTCAGCGAGTCTTCGCGCACTAAAAGCTGAGTGTAAAATAATACCTGATCCCCAACCTGCAAGCGATCCCTAAGCGATTTGGGAATATAGACAAGGTAGCCAATCCCATGGTTCTCTACAATAACCGCATCTAGCTCAATTTCGCGGACAATGCCGCTGAGCAAAGCAATCACTGTGTTTCCCCGATAATTTTTATAGGAGAAGATTGCAGGTGACATATGGCAACGGCTAAAGCATCCGCAGCATCATCTGGTTTGGGGACTTCTCTTAAGCCTAAGCGCAGTTTAACCATCTCTTGCATCTGATGTTTATCTGCCTTGCCATAGCCCGTCAAAGCCTGTTTGATTTCAACTGGGGTATATTCATAAACCGGAATGGATTTTTGAGCTAAAGCTAGCAGAGAAATCCCGCGTGCCTGACCGACTGCCATTGCCGTACGAGCGTTTTTTTGGAAAAACAATTTCTCCACTGCCCCGGCCGCCGGGCAGTGGAGATCCAATATCTCAATTAATTGTTTGTAGATTAACAAAAGGCGCTCACTTTCGCATTGGGTAGCGTTCGTTGTGACAATTGCGCCAAAATCCACAACAGAAATTTCTCCATCTTCTTCTTGGCTGATGATCCCATAACCAGTAAGCGCAACGCCAGGATCGATGCCAATCACGACCATAGAATATTTTAGGCTGCTTCAAGTTGTGCCATCGCCTCATCACTAATGGACAAGGTCGAGTACACGGTTTGGACGTCGTCTAGTTCTTCTAACGCTTCAATCACTTTCAGGACTTGTATAGTCTCCTCTGGTGGTAACTCAACTTCATTGTTCGGAATCATTCGTAATTCTGCCTCTTCGGGCTGAATGCCAGCCTGCTTCAGAGCCTTGCTAATCTCATTGAAGGATTCCACGGGTCCGATAATCTCGATTAGCTCATCCTCAATATTAACGTCACTAGCTCCAGCTTCAACAGCTAATTCAAAGACCTTATCCGCATCTATATTGGCACGCGGCAGAGAGAAATAAGCCGATCGTGTGAACTGCCATGCTACCGAACCAGCTTCTGCCATGCTGCCACCATAACGATTCAGGATATGGCGTATTTCAGCTACTGCTCGGTTGCGATTGTCTGTGACAGCAAAGATTATCAACGCAATACCATTTGGTGCATATCCCTCATAATACACTTCTTCAATTGCGTTACCTTCTTTGAGTTCTCCTGTGCCGCGCTTGATCGCCCGTTCGATATTTTCTTTGGGCATATTGTTGGCTCGCGCCCGGTCAATAGCTAATTGAAGACGGGTATTCGCGCTCGGATCCCCTCCCCCGTCTCGGGCAGCCAAAACAATTTCACGTGCCAGACGGGTAAACAATTGACCTTTTTTTGCATCAGCTGCCCCCTTTTTTCTGCGAATGGTTGCCCAATGCGAATGTCCAGACATACCTAACTCCTCACACAACAACTGACTCACGCTCAATTCGGCTGAGCCTAGAGAAAATCCCAATCATATTGATATAAAAATTATACCATTACTCTTTTCCAGCTTCGCCGCGAATGAATGCTTCCGTCATTTCACGCGCCACTTCATCGCGAAATTGCTTTGGTGGGGTTTTCATAAAATAAGCCGAGGGACCAATGAGCGGCCCGCTCAAACCACGATCGAGGGCAATTTTTGCACAACGAACGGCATCAATCATCACACCAGCCGAGTTAGGCGAATCCCACACCTCGAGCTTCGCTTCGAGGTTCAAGGGCACATCGCCAAAGGTTGTCCCTTCCATACGGATGTAACACCATTTGCGATCAGTCAACCACGGCACATGATCACTGGGTCCTACATGGACATTATCTTCCTCAAGAGCGTAGGGGAGCATACTCGTAACGGCACCGGTTTTGGAGATCTTCTTTGACTCTAAACGTTCGCGTTCGAGCATATTCAAGAAATCCGTGTTCCCCCCAAAATTCAACTGGTAGGTGCGGTCAACTCGTACACCGCGGTCAACAAACAAGCGAGTCAGCACGCGATGTAAGATCGTCGCTCCAACTTGGCTCTTAACATCATCTCCGATTATGGGTAAATTTCTCTCTCTAAAGCGTCTCGCCCAATAGTCCTGGCTAGCTATAAAAACCGGAATACCATTTACAAATGCACAGCCAGCATCTAAAACCTGTTCAACATACCATTTTGTCGCCATCTCAGAGCCAACTGGCAAGAAATTGACCACGACATCGGTCTTTGTCTCTTTCAAAATGCCGACAATATCTGCTGTGGGTCCGGGGGCTTTCTTAACAATCTGACTGAGATACTTTCCTAATCCATCATGGGTCATTCCCCGAGAGACAGGCACATTTAGATACGGAACATCCGCAAACTTAATTGTGTTGTTGGGATATGCGAAGATCGCTTCAGATAAATCTTTGCCAACTTTCGTGTCGACAACATCAAAGGCTGCTGTAAATTCAATATCCCGAATATGGTAGCCGCCCAAGTTGACATGCATTAGTCCGGGAACAATATCTTCCTCAGAAGCATTTTGATAATAAAAAACCCCTTGGACAAGAGAAGATGCGCAATTCCCAATCCCTATGATCGCAACGCGCACTTTATGATCTTGACTCATTCTAATCTCCTCAAAATTAAGCTAGGATTGTCACCCGCCTGATTATACGATTAGCCGTTTTCCTTGTCAAAGGTGGTTAATAAGATTATAATCACCCTGCTTTGAGAAGCAATCGGGGCGTGGCTCAGTCCGGCTAGAGCACACGGTTCGGGACCGTGAGGTCGGCGGTTCAAATCCGCCCGCCCCGACAGAAGCCCAAAGGGAAAGGCAAAGCAGCATGAACATATCCCCAGAGCAGTTCGACAAGCTAACAGAAATGGTCAATATTGGTTTTGGGCGGGCAGCAGCCTCTCTCTCAACCCTAGTACATCAACGCATTGTTCTCTCTGTGCCAGAAATTCGAATTTGCTCTTTGGAAGAACTCCAATCCTATTTAGGATTTTTGTGTTCAGAAGTCACCACCGTTCACCAAATTTTCAGTGGGTGGCTAAATGGCGATGCCATGCTCCTCCTTGATTGCGACAGCGCCTCGATATTGATTAACCTGCTCAGTGGAGAACCACCTGAACCAAGACCCCTGACCACTTCAGACCGCGAAGCTCTGATTGAGATTGGCAACATTCTCCTAAATGCGTTTATTGGCACGTTAGGAAACTTGTTAAAGATCAAGATTCACTTTGCGGTCCCCCGCTTACATATCGAAGCCCTTCACGACATGATTAGCACCCTTCACGTCGGTATCAATGAAATTCGTTATACCTTGGTGATCAAAACTTACTTTGAAACTCTGGATGGCAATGTTGGTGGATACGTTGTCATTATTTTAGGCATAGAGTCGCTTGATCGACTGTTCGAAGCCCTAAACTCTTCCACCGTAGGCTATTAGAAAACCCTGATAATCAATTGGTGTGTAATAGAATGTGTCTAAACCCATGACAGCCGCTACCCCATTGTTATCAAGTTCTTATGAGTTGCTTCTTTCCTTTTACAAATATTTACCTTTTGGTGTGACCTTCATTGACCCGCAACAGAGAATTTTACTCACCAATGAGTGGATTATCGAACGATCTAAGAAGAAAGCAGATTGGGTTGGCCTTAAGATATCCGAGGTTCTCGAACAAGACTCAAAAGACTTTATTCAGTCCCGACTAGAAGAAACCCTGCAAATTGGAACGAATCACACAATATCTTTCCGTTTTCATCCGCAGATATTTCAGCTCTACAACTCGCGTGGGGAAATCCTGCCTCAATCCGTTATGCTATTTCCCGCTTATGTAGCCGATCAGATTGTAGGAGCGTTCATTCTCATACAAGATGCGACGGAGCGCTTGCTTAGCGAGAGCGATTTGAAACGTCAGATACAAAAGCTTAAGACCTTGAACGAAATCGAAAGATCTCTGAGAACATTAGATTATCAAGATTGCCTGAACAAAATTGTGCAACTTGTGCGTAAGCACTTCGATGTACCCTTTGTCTCATTATTTCTCCTAAGTGAGGAACAATTGCAAATTGTTGCCACTGATGGATGGGAGTTATCAGACAATAAAACAAAGCTAAATCTTGGAGAAGGAATAACGGGTTGGGTAGCAAAACACTCCCAAGCTGCCTTGGTCAACGATGTTGAAAAAGACTCGCGGTACTATCCCATCTTTCCATCCGTTCGTTCAGAGATTGCCATTCCCTTAATCGTTGCCAATCAATGTATTGGCGTTTTAGATTTAGAGAGCGAAAAACCGAACGCTTTTACCCGAGAAGACCTCGAACTACTGGAACTCATCGCCAGCAGCGCTGCCGTAGCAATGCACAATGCCCGAATCCATCAAGAGCAAAAACTCCTGGCGATTACCGATAGTTTGACCGGATTGTACAATCGTAGAAGATTCTTCGAAGTAGCAAACTCTGAGCTTGAACGTTCACAACGTTTCAACCGACCGCTCAGTATCCTCATGATCGACTTGGACCATTTTAAGGATTACAATGACACTTATGGTCATCAGAGCGGAGATGAGCTTCTTTCTCGCTTATCGCGCAATTTCAATAGCTCCTTAAGAGAATTTGATACGCTCGCTCGCTACGGTGGTGATGAATTTGTGCTTCTCCTTCCCGAAATCGATGAAGAAAACGCTCAAAAAGTGGCTCAGAGACTGATCTCACTGCTTGAAAACATGAACGTGACAATTGAGAAACCAAACGGCTCTAAAATCTGTCTAACAATGTCGGTAGGCATCGCTTGTTACCCCAACCATGGCAATGATATACCAAACTTGATCAAAGCCGCCGACCGTGCTCTCTATCAAGCTAAAGTAACAGGACGCAATTGTTTTATGATTTATAATAACAATCAATCATCTTGATGATCTAAAGGATGATATTATGGCAAAAATCTTGATCGTCGATGACTCAGCTTATGCACGTCACATTCTAAAAAATGCACTCGAAAAAGGGGGACATCAGGTAGTCGAAGCTACGAATGGAACTGAAGCCATGAAACAACTTCCTTTAGAAAACCCCGACTTGGTCACATTGGATTTATTAATGCCAGGCATGCAAGGACAAGAGCTATTACAGCACATCAAGACATTTCATCCCCAAATAAAAGTGATTGTAATCACAGCCGACATCCAAGATGATACCCGTCGCGAACTGTTGGCAGCCGGAGCAGACGAATTCCTCAACAAACCTATTGCTGCTGAGGTACTTCTAGCAACGGTTGCCCGTTTACTATAGTGTGAATATTCCTACCCAGCTTATAACTATGCCACTGTTTGCCGCATAAGGCACTTGCGGGGAAGGATTACCATGCGTAAAACCGTTCAACTCTTCATCACTTGCATCATTGACACCCTTTACCCAGAAATTGGCAAAGCAGTTGTCCAAGTCCTGAGGCGCGTTGGGAATTCGGTTGAATTTTCTCCCTATCAAACTTGTTGTGGTCAACCAGCCTTTAATGCTGGTCTTTGGGATCAAGCTCGGACAATTGCCGTTCACACCATTAAGACCTTTGAGAAAACTCAAGGGGATATCGTGATACCTTCGGGTTCTTGTGCCTCGATGATTCGACATCATTACCCCGAATTATTCGAACGTGACCCCACTTGGTCAAAAAGAGCCAAAGATTTTGCCGAGCGAGTCTACGAATTATCAGAATATTTGGTTGATCGGCTTGGAATGACCGAGATCGGAGCTCGTTTTCCTCATAAAATTACTTACCATAGCTCCTGCCATCTCTTGCGTGAGTTGGGCGTTGACCGCCAACCGCGCGCTCTACTCTCTCATGTGCACGAGGCTGAATTTATCGAATTGCCCGGTACAACTGATTGTTGCGGATTTGGTGGAGTTTTCTCGGTTGAACACCCAGAGATTTCTGCAGCCATGTTGGAACGAAAAATCAAAAATATCGAAAATTCTGGTGCGGATTATGTGGTCAGCTGTGACGCTGGCTGCATAACCAACATCAATGGGGGACTTCACCGATTAAACATACCGCAACGGGCGTTGCATATTGCCGAAGTTTTGGCTTGCACTTAGTTTTCACTCTGGATCATCCATCATGACTTCAAAATTTCACCAAAGAATTCGTCTTGCGCTGGAAAACCCTGTTTTGCAATCCGCGTTAGATAACAACGCTGAGCGACGCAATACCGCCCGACGCACGATCTATCAATCATTGCCGCAAGACCTGCAGATTATGCGTCAGAAAGCACATGCAATCCGAGCAGACGTGATTGAGCATCTTGAACTCTACCTAGAAAAATTCAGCGCAAATGCGCAGCAAAATGGTTGGATCGTTCATCGAGCTGCAACCGCCCAGCATGCCGTGCAAATTGTCCTCGAAATTACCAAAAGCCACCATGCGAAACGGGTTGCCAAATCAAAAAGCATGATCAGCGAAGAAATTGAGCTCAATGCGGCGCTTGAAAAAGCAGGAATAGAGGTCATTGAGACTGATTTAGGAGAATACATCGTTCAATTGCGAAAAGAACATCCTGCCCATATCATCACCCCCGCTGTCCATCTTACGCGTCAACAAGTTGGACAACTTTTTCATGAAAAGTTCGGCATCCCTTTTACAGAAGATGTCCCAACCATGACCGCCACAGCAAGGCGGGTCTTACGGGAGGTTTTCCTGACCGCAGAAATTGGTTTGTCTGGGGTCAATTTTGGTGTTGCAGACAACGGTCTCGTTTGCATTGTCACGAATGAAGGCAACGCGCGCATGGTCACCACCTTACCCCCCGTCCACATCGCCTTGATGGGGATTGAACGCCTGGTTCCAACTTTAGAAGACCTTGCCATCATGCTCTATCTGCTGCCGCGCTCTGCCACCGGTCAAAAGCTAACCGTTTACACCAGCTTGATCCGCGCACCCAGTCAAGATGGGGATGGATGTCGAGAGCGGCATCTTGTCTTGGTTGACAACGGACGTTTGGCAATGCGCGAAACCCCGCTAAAAGAAGCCTTGTACTGCATCCGTTGCGGGGCCTGTTTCAACGCTTGCCCAGTGTTTCGGGAGATTGGGGGGCACAGCTACGTTGGGGTTTCTGGACGATTTACTCCTTATGGAGGACCCATTGGATCGATTATCTCGGGTGGTCTATTTGGTTACACTGAATTTGGTCACCTAGCCCGAGCCTCTAGTTTATGTGGCGCCTGTCGGGAAGCTTGTCCAGTGGATATTGATTTACCCAAATTACTCTTGCGAGTCCGTGCTGGGAAGATAACCCCCCTTTCGCAACCAACCCCAACGAAACCAAACACTCCTACATTGCTCAAGTGGGGGCTAAAGTTCTTCGCAGGGATCGCTACCCGACCATCTCTCTTTTCTCTTGCTCAAAGATTGGCTGGTATGGGAAGTTTTTTGATCTCACCCTCCAAAAATTGGCTAAAATTACCCGCGATAACTGGCTGGGGATACTCAAAGGATTTCCCCCGTCCAGCCACAAAACCGTTTCGAGATATTTGGAAGGAGATCCTAGATGAGAACACCTATCCCAGTCAAACTCTAAATGACAAACCGATTTATGCTGACAATCCGAAACCCGTTTCGTCCTACTCATCTCCAAACCTTACTGACTGGTTTGAAAGAGAATTAACTGACTTGGGGGGGAGATTTATTGCCTGCGATACAGCTACTCTGGCGCAAAAGATACTGGATTTTCTCAAAGAAAACCAAATTGCTATCGTCCAAGCTTGGAGGAGTGAGCATTTACCAGCTAGTTTACTATCTCTACTCTATCAGAATAACATCATCATCAAGCATCAACCCGACCCCGAAATTCGGGTGGGGATAACAGCCGTCGAATGTGCAATCGCAGAAAGTGGAACACTGGTTATCCCTGGTGACCAAGACCGCCCAATCACATCGTCGCTGCTTCCCGAAACGCATTTAGCGATTCTACGCAGCTCGGATATACTTCCCCGATTGCCCGAAGCCCTTCAGCGGCAAGAGCACATCAAAGCTCCACTCACTGTCTTAATTAGTGGGCCCTCCCGCACCGCTGATATTGAAATGACCCTGACCATTGGCGTGCATGGCCCGGGCGAAGTGCATGTGTTTATTTTGCAGGATCAGTGAATGCGCAGCCGTGATTATTGCGCCAGAATCATGCCCAGGCGGCGCGAGACGGTTTCAATTTCGCGCCGGACAATGTCGTCAATCGAGTCGTCGGGGTTGGAGAGGATTTGCGCGCCAATTTTCAGCAGGGCGGCCACCAGTTTGTCTTCCACCAGCCCCCACAGGCGCAGCGGCGGGTAAGCCTGCCCGCTTTGGGC
>JAOAHK010000441.1 GCA_026415275.1 Anaerolineales bacterium | reverse complement strand
TTATGCGCCCCGGCTGGCTCACTCATCTGTGGCGATCAATTCTTCATCGAGCGCGTGCGCCGCATCCGCAAGCAATTAGGCGGTGGAATGCGTCAAGTTGGCGTGCTGGCTGCGGCAGGGATTGTCGCGCTGGATACCATGGTGGATCGCTTAGCCGAAGATCACGCCCGTGCCAAGCGGTTAGCCCAAAAGTTACAAGGTGCCCCGGGTTTAATCATCGAACCCGGCTCACCAGCAACGAATATGATCTTTGCCCAACTAGAGTCTGGCTCACCCATAACCACAAGGAAAGTCTGTGACGCTTTGAAAGAACGAGGGGTTCTGGTCGGTGCCATTGAGCCACACCGCTTTCGCATTGTCGTTCATTACTGGATTGACGATGCTGCGGTGGATATTGCTGCCAATGCCTTTTGGGAAGTGCTCAAAGAATTCAATAGCTAAAACGGCAACGCAGAAATTTCTCCCCATCTGGTAATCTCTCTTGGGAGATCACTTGGGCGAGTTTTCCTAGGGGACATCATGATATAATCATTTAGGTTGGGGTGGGATAACGCCAAAGATTCGCGAAGGAAACACTTAATTTCTTCGTGTCATCTCGTATCCGCCCTAATAGTCTCTCACGCTTTTGAGGATAGAGAATGAGCGAATGGATTCGTCTAGATCAAATCGATGCAGCAGCAGATTTTCTGCGCAGCCGTTTACCCTCTCTACCAAAAGTAGGATTAATTTTAGGCTCAGGCTTAGGGGAAATAGCTGATCTGATCCCAAATCCGATTGTTGTTCCGTTCAGCGAGATTCCAAATTGGCCACTATCCACAGTTGAAGGTCATAAAGGACGGCTGGTGGCTGGCGAATTAGAAGGCCAAAAAGTTCTCATCTCGCAGGGCCGCGTCCACTATTATGAAGGATACAGCATGGCTCAAGTGGCTTTCCCAGTGCGAGTTATGCAGCGTTTAGGAATTGAAACACTTATCGTCACCAATGCTGCCGGAGCAGTCAACCCTGAATTTGAACCCGGCGACTTGATGTTGATCACCGATCACCTCAACCTAATCGGCATGGCTGGATTATCCCCCTTGCGAGGTGCCAACCTCGATGAGCTCGGACCTCGCTTCCCCGACATGAGCGGAGCATATGATCGAACCCTATGCGAGTTCGCCCGTGAAGCTGCCCAGGAATACAACATTCGCTTACGAGAAGGTATTTACATCTGTCTTGCCGGTCCATCATTTGAAACCCCAGCAGATTTACGTTTTCTACGTCTGATCGGTGCCGATGCAGTTGGCATGTCCACGGTACCAGAAGTGACGGCTGCGCGCCATGGTGGTACCCGCGTGCTGGGTATTTCGGGCATTAGTAACAAAGCCTGTCTCTTATACACATCT
>JAOAHK010000440.1 GCA_026415275.1 Anaerolineales bacterium | reverse complement strand
GAGCAAGGGTAAGCTCTTCAAGAAAAGGTGCTGCTTCGTCAACATCAATTTGGGAGGCCAACAAGCGCACACCGCAATTGATGTCATAACCAATGCCACCGGGCGAAATCACCCCTTCGGGATACCGCGTCGCAGCAACACCCCCAATCGGGAAACCATACCCTTGATGCATATCGGGCATGACTAGAACGTGCCCTACCAAGCCGGGCAAGGTAGCCGAATTGACCGCTTGTTGCAAAGATTCGTCCACCATTGCCATTTCGAGCAAGCGCCGGGTGGCAAAGATGCGCACCGGTACCTGCATCTTGGGGTTTACCGATTTGGGAATTTCCCATTCGTAATCGCTGATCTTGACTAGGTCAGAGAGTTTGACCATACGCCTCCTCCTTCACCGAACATACCAATAATACACCCGTTCAATTCAAATAGCGTGAGGCTTTACAATATGACCATTTTCCAATGTGCACAACGATACAATCATGCTTAACAAAGCGCTGAGAGAAATATTATACTGGATTTTGGGGTCATCGTCCCTCATCCTGGCAGAATGTGTGTAAATTGTTACATACTCTATAATGCAGACGCCTGCCCTTCCAAGCCTTCAGGATGGCAGGCGTCTATTTATGGTTTCTGCTAGCTCGTTTTAGATGGTTTCCAAACTCTCTTTTTCTTTGTGGTTGGAATGGTGGATGGATGACTCGGTGCTGCTGAGACGAAATTCAGCCACGATTCGTTGAAGAGCACGTGCCATTTCTGCAAGGGATTGCGCTGCAGCGTTGACTTCTTCGACCTGCGCGCTCATCTCTTCAGAGGAAGCAGAGACTTCTTCAATGGCGGCGCTGTTTTCTTCGCTCACACTGGCAATCGTCTCGATAGCTTGCGTGACTTGGGTTGAACTGGCAGCCATTTCTTCGGTCGCGGCAGTATTTTCCTCAACTACAGCAGAGACAGCATCCATGGCATCAACCAACTCATTTGCGGCGGTCTCCATTTTTTGAGCAGCGTGAGCGGCTTGATTTGCCTGCTCAACCACAGCTTGGACGGACTTTTGGATTTCCTGCAGGGCAAGACCGGCGTTGCTGGCTCTGGCGGCCTCTTGCTCTACCTCGGAGGAACTATCCTGCATGGCTGAGACTGCCTCGGCAACTGTCTTCTGAATGTCCTTAATGAGCGCGCCGATTTCTTTTGTCGCTTGGGCTGCTCTTTCGGCTAATTTACGGACTTCATCGGCTACTACAGCGAAGCCTTTGCCATGTTCGCCAGCGCGGGCTGCTTCGATGGCTGCATTAAGGGCAAGGAGATTGGTTTGGGAAGCAATGTCTTCAATGGTTTCAACGATGGCACCGATTTGATTGGAGCGTTCGCCCATGTTTTGTACCTTTTCAGCAGAGAAGGCGACTTTATTTTTGATATTTTCCATCCCTTGAATGGTTTGTTCAACGGTTTGGCGACCTTGTTCTGCAGCTTGAGATGCATTGCCTGACTCTTGGCTCACTTTTTGGGCGTTGGTCGCGACTTGCTGGATGGCAGAAGTAATCTCGTGGACAACCTGCGAGGCTTTGCTGACTGCTTGGGCTTGATCTTGTGCACCGCGGGCAACGCCGTTTATCGCTCGGGTCATTTGCTCTACAGATGCGGCAGTTTGATTGATCGACTCGGCTTCTTGCGAGGCGCCACGCGCAATTTGCTGAATGGTGGCGGCAATCTGATTTGTGGCTCGGCCAGATTGATCAGCGGAGGCTGCTAGTTGGTCGGAT
>JAOAHK010000439.1 GCA_026415275.1 Anaerolineales bacterium | reverse complement strand
CTGCAAGGATTGTTGCGCAAGCGTCCTCACTCACTGCGTCTGATCTGACATTTCGTCCCCAAACCGATGACTCCGTGCCCTGTGTAGCTCTAACAAAGGATGCTATCGCTCGAACAGCAGTCCTCTGGGATGAATATCTGGTCATTTCGCAAGGTGGAGGTTCTTGCACGGTGGGCTTTTATCAGGGCAGGCATGACAGCAGTCCTAAGTTTGTAAAGATCATGCCCTGGGTGCTGAATGAGCCTTGCCAGTTGGAACCGAGTTGGTCGAATGCGGAAACTTCCTCGATATCGTTTTACGGTTATGAGGCAATGCTCTATCGAGTATCGTTGAGTACGGGTGTGAATGAAGCTGAAGAGCGGGGGATGATTTGGTGTATGCCGGTTGGAGAGAACCTTTATCGGTTCAAAATTGAAACGACCTCGATCAATGTTGCAGAGTATGGTCCTGCTGATGATCCGATGCCGCTTGCCGAAGCGATCTATTCTTTGGCAGAGAGCTATCTAGGAGTTGAGAATACCTTTGGGAATCAATCCCAGCCCGGAGAGCTGGGCGATGGGTTTGATCTTCCGCCCGAAACATCCGATACGCAGCAAGACGAGTGGGCGGGGGAATCCCCTCCACAGAGCGACCTAAGCACTCCGCCGACCCTTGTGGTTGTAGGTAACATTGCGATTCCACTCTTAGGATCGTTACTGGGCGCCTTGATTGCCTCTTTCACCGGCACATGGGGAAGTGTAGCATCTTCGACCATTACCAGCAGTGCTACAGCAGTGCAAAGCGCCGGCATTTCTAAGCTGACTCAAATGAACAATACTGCGGGTTGGACAGAACATTCGGCTACTCCAGCCTCTCCTCTGGGAGTAACCCGTCAGCCGCCGCACCCCCCAACAAAGATTTTTCAAGCTGGCACTCAATGGGAAATAGGTTCACTTGAAACAGATCAACCCAATCCAAAACAGCCACCGAGCTCAGCTCCACCGCTTCAACGTGGAGCAGCGACCAGAGATAAACAGCCTTCCTCGCAAAGCGAGAAGCAAAAATCATCTCCCGAAACAAACCAACCCGACATTCGCCCCTTGGAAATGCGCTTGGTTGATTTTCAAGAGGAAATCTATAGCTACCGTGATGAACTGGAAAAGAAATATTATGTTGCCAATCCGTGGCAAGGAGACCCAACGATGGTCATGCACAGAGCGCGGTGTATCTCCAACCTTGTTTATGACAAAACGATTGGCAAATTGACCAGTAAACAGGGGTTGACCTGTAGCGAGTATGTCGAACAAACTGCCAATCGGGTGGCAGAGTCGCTGAAAAAACACCTCCCAAATGCTCGGCTAGAAAGTGTCGTTTTTGATGAACGATCCTCGTTAGATCCTAAAGGTTGGAAAGATTGGCTGGATAGCACTGTGGAAGATAACCATAACCTTTTGCGAGTTATCTTGCCGGATGGTTCGGAGTGGGCAATTGACTTTCACCAGAATCGTGCTCGGAATGCCCCGTTGTTTCGTAAATTTGATGAGGCAAGGCGGGAGTGGAGAAATTATATTGGGGAGAAAGAGTTTGTGGAGCGAGTCAGCTTCGTTATATCGGAGTAATAAGAAAGTGAAATGAAAGTGTTGCAAAGCCAAGCTCAATTAGAAGCTCAGCTCACCCTGCGTTGGAAGCAAGTTGAGAGCAGACAGTTATCCCATGTAGAAGCCTTTGGAAATCTCTCGGATTGGACTCTGACTCTTGGCGAACGCCGAGCCTTCTTGCATCCTGATTGGCGCCAATGGTTGTGGTATGACCGCTTGCATGATGAGTGGGTC
>JAOAHK010000438.1 GCA_026415275.1 Anaerolineales bacterium | reverse complement strand
CCTCAGTACTTATCTTTCTCATCGCCAAGGTTTAGACTCGATTGATAACCTACAAGGCTTTCTCTTGCCTGATACCTACCGCATTCAAAAAACCGCATCAGCAGCAGACTTGCTGCGTCTATTCACAAAAAATTTCGATGTGCATGTTACAGCGGAAATTGAACAGAAATTTCAACAGCAAGGACTCACCTTATACAATGGGATTATCCTTGCCTCCATTGTCCAACGGGAAAGTGTACTGGAAGAGGAAATGCCCCTTATTGCTTCCGTCTTTCTAAACCGATTACGAGCAGATATGAAGCTCGATGCAGATTCGACTGTTCAATTTGCAATCGGTTTCAATCCTAAGCAGAATACATGGTGGACAAATCCGCTCAGCACAACCAATTTTGCCATCGATTCACCTTACAACACTTATCTTTATAAAGGCCTGCCACCTACGCCGATCTGCAATCCTAGTATTCAGGCAATCCAAGCTGTTGCCAATGCTCCAAAAAGTGATTATTTTTACTTTCGAGCGGCTTGTGACGGAAGCGGTCGTCATCTCTTTGCTAAAACATATGCTGAACATATGGAAAATTCCTGTCCTTAATAAAAAGCTCATGGAGTATTCATTAACAATTTACTCCATGAGCCTGCTCTCTTTCCCTTTTTTCCCTTAAGAATTTTCCCTTAAGAATGTTTAGGTTGGCGCCAATTCATGCATCATTTCGCGGATCACATTCCCCAATCGATAGATCCCTTCTTCAATCTTTTCCGGTGATGCATTTGAAAAGTTCAAGCGCATTGTGTTATGTCCACCCCCGCCCGGATAAAAACTCTCACCGGGCACGAAGGCTACTTTTTGCTCAATCGCGGCTCTTAAGACATCTTTTGAATTGAGATACTCGGGCATTGTACCCCAGAGGAACAGTCCCCCTTCGGGTTGCGTCCAATCCACTTCTGGTGGGAAATAACGGTCCATGGCTGAGAGCATGACATCCCGTCGTTCTCGGTAGACCTGACGGATTAATTTCACATGCTCATCCAAAAACCCTCCTTTGGAGACCTCATGTGCAACTAATTGATTGAAGGTCGCAGTGTGTAAATCTTCTCCCTGCTTGGCTTCTACCATCTTACGAATCACTTCAGGAGGGGCGATGACCCATGCTAAGCGCAGACCCGGCGCAAGGATTTTCGAAAATGTACTGAGGTAAATCACATTCCCCCGATAGCACCGATCGTGATTACCGCGATACTGACTGTCCACAACCACAATCGAGGGGAGATGCTCTCCTTCAAATCGTAATTGCCCGTAAGGATCATCTTCTACAATCGGAACTCCAAAGCGGTTTGCCAACTCGACCAGTTGATAACGACGCTCAAGAGAAAGGGTGACACCAGTGGGATTTTGGAAATTCGGCAGGACATAAATAAACTTCGGTCCGTAACGCAATGCTTCCTCTAAAGCATCTGTGATCATGCCGTGTTTATCCGGGGGAACGGCTACATACTCTGCGCCATAAGCGTTCCAAGCTTGGAGTGCACCCAAATAGGTGGGTGACTCAACCAAAATGCGATCTCCTCGGTTGATAAACACTTTTCCTATTAAATCCAACGCTTGCTGGGAGCCCGAAGTAATTAGAATATTTTCGGGATTAACTGTAATTCCGTATCGGGCAGTGTGTCGAGCAATCTGTTCTCGCAAGGGCAAAAAACCCTCGGTTGTGCTGTATTGCAATGCTTGTGCACCGTGTTCACGCAGAACTTTTTGACAGGCTTCTGCAAACCGCTCGATAGGGAAAACTTCTGGAGCTGGTAACCCTCCTGCAAACGATATAATAT
>JAOAHK010000437.1 GCA_026415275.1 Anaerolineales bacterium | reverse complement strand
ATCATAACCGGTGCCTTGCTTGCCAAACTCTCCGAACAAAGATAGGTCTTTGCGAATTTGCGCAGCAGAAATCCCTAATCGCTCGGCAAGTTCTTGAGAAGAGGTGATCAGGCGATTCTCGTTTTCCATTCTCTGCAACGAACGAAGATATTGAGGTAAGCGGCCAATGACGATATCGGGAATGGTATGATTCAGCATTTTCTCTCTCCTCAACGATGTTCGATTTTTGAAAAATTCCCAGATTATGATAAATTTTATCATAAAAAGAAACGGTTTGTGCAATTTAACACAAGATTTTCACAAGATCAGTGCAATTGTCTTTGGAGTTTGTCTGAATGGTATAATCACGATATCATCTTTCTGCGTGTGGATTTCGATCTCTGCAAATAGGTACCGTATAAAAAAGCGGGTGGTTGAATTAGGGAAACTATGTTTATCGATGAGGCGATTATCCATGTAAAAGCTGGTAGAGGAGGTGACGGGATTGTTCATTTCCGGAGAGAGAAATATATCCCATTCGGCGGACCCGATGGTGGGGATGGAGGGAAAGGGGGGGATGTTATTTTAGAAGTAAATCCCTCCTTGAACACCTTATATCACTTTCGTCAAAAAAAGACTTACAAGGCTCAAGATGGCGCGCCTGGTGGAAAGCAAAATATGACTGGTAAATCAGGTGAGGATCTGGTGATTTATGTTCCCCCTGGCACACTTGTTTATAATGCAGAGAGTGGTGAATTGTTGGGTGATCTAACTGAAAAGGGACAAAGACTGCTGGTTGCAAGGGGTGGCCGGGGAGGGCGTGGTAATACACATTTTGCGACACCAGTGCGACAAGCTCCACGCATTGCCGAAAAAGGTGAACCAGCCGAAGAGGTTCGTTTGCGCTTGGAATTGAGGCTAATTGCAGATGTTGGCATTGTTGGGGTTCCGAATGCTGGAAAATCAACGCTATTAGCCAAAGTGACCAACGCTAAACCTAAAATCGCCCCTTATCCCTTTACAACATTGGAGCCCAATCTGGGGGTTGTAGTATTAGACGATGAGATAATATTTACATTGGCAGATGTTCCGGGCTTGATCGAAGGCGCGCATCGTGGCATGGGACTTGGGATTGATTTTCTCAAGCATGTTCAGCGAACGAAGATGTTGATTCATCTTTTAGATGGTTTGTCTGAGGATCCTGTAGCTGATTTTCATCAGATTAATTCAGAAATGGCACTTTTTGACCCCTATTTGAGGAAGAAACCTCAGGTAGTAGTGATTAATAAAATTGACCTTCCTGAAGTGCGTGAGAAAGCGAAAGAGGTTCAAAAAATTCTATCTAAGCAAAGTGGAGTTGAGAAAGTATGGCTCATCTCAGCTTTGACCGGTGAGAATGTTCGAGAAATGCTTTTCCATGTGGCAAATCTGCTTAAATCGTTGCCTGAGGAGCAAACATTCCAAGAGGAGATGCCTGTCTATCGAGTTTCCAAAGACCCTCGCGAGTTCGAAATTATTCAAACCGAAGCAGGTTGGCGAGTGATTGGAGAGGCGATTGAGAGAGCAGCCGCAATGACATATTGGGAGTATCCTCAATCAGTGCGACGGTTTCAAAAAATACTTCAAACTTTGGGCGTCGAGGATGGCTTGCGAAAAGCAGGAGTACAAGAGGGGGATACAGTTTTTATCGGGGATTTTGAATTAGAATGGGTCGAGTAACACCTACACCCAATCGGATCGGTGTTCTTGGAGGTACGTTTGATCCGATTCACTATGGGCATCTCATTTTAGCTGAAGAAGCACTTTTTCAATTGAAACTGGATTTCATCCTATTTTTGTTAACACCTTTTC
>JAOAHK010000436.1 GCA_026415275.1 Anaerolineales bacterium | reverse complement strand
CGGTTATGGCGAGCCTCATCGCCACCCATTATTATATCAGGTTTTTGCTAATTGAAGGGTTGAGGTATGGATTGTTAAGGCCTTTTTACTTTTGTCGATTTTCGCGTACGTAATAGGCTGCTCCGATAATGCCCAGAAACAACCCCAAAACTGAGGCGGTATATGAAAGAAAGTTCAAGAAAAACGTAGACTCCAGTACTTTGATAACCATTAGAAAAGGAAAGATGACCCCGCTCAGACACAAAAGGAAGCCTATCAGAAGCAATTTCCAAGCACGCATGAAAAAATTATAGCACAGTGATGTATAATTCGGAGAACTTTGGGAAGTATCCAAAGCTGATTTCGATCACCGCAAGAAATCGGAGGAACAACGATGAATCGCAGCTTAAAATGGTTGCGAACAATAAGGCACAAAATCCGCCTCTACTGGCCTTTGATCAAGAGCTTGCAAACGTTTCTCTTGCTGGCAACCGGATTAGCAGGCTATATGAGCGCGCGCTGCCCGATCTTCCACATCTCCACCCTGCTGGGCTTGGGCAGTAGTCTCTTCTTTGCAATCAGTGGTTCAACCGTCTTAAATATGTGGTGGGATCGCGATATTGACTCCAAAATGGGACGTACACACAAACGGCCTTTGCCTAGCGGCGAGATTTCCTCTCAGGAAACTCTTAGGTTAGGGCTAATCCTCTCGATTATCGGAATAGCTTGGTCGGCATTACTCTCACCTCTCTACGCTTTGGTGGTCTTTGCCGGCTGGTTTTTCGATGTGATCGTCTATACCATCTGGCTCAAACGGCGCACGTGTTGGAGCATTGTCTGGGGTGGCATCGCCGGAGGAATGCCGATTTTGGCTGGTCGGGTACTGGGAGTTGGATCAGTGGATTTGATCGGCATCTTGTTGACTCTCTCGGTGTTATTTTGGATTCCCACCCATATCCTCACTTATGCTATGCGCTTTTATTCGGATTACCAGAATGCCGGTGTGCCTACTTTCCCATCTTGCTATGGCTTTCCAGTCACGCGGGCAACCATCGCCGCTTCCAGTGTGCTGGCAGCTTTTGCCATCGGCACGGCTAGTATTCTTATCGGGGTGCAATGGGGTTTTGTGCGTTTACTGGGGGTGCTCTCCAGCGGCTTATTGTTCCTAGCAATTGGCAGTTTGCTGCGACCTAACGAAAGAGTCAATTTTGGGCTATTCAAGTATGCCTCTCTCTATATGCTTGCTTCCATGATTTTGCTTTCCATCCAATGAGAATCTCTCCCATCGACCGCTTGCTCTTCCTCGCAACGGCTATCTTTGCCTCTTACCAGATAGCCATTGGAGTCGAAGGCTTGGGAAGTATCCCAATCCTTTTTTATACGATTGGCTTTGGCGCTTTATTGGTTTCTGGTTTGCTCATCTTAGTCCTTGGCTTTGAGGTTTTGCGAAGCCCGATTGTCGTGATCGTAGCGAGCATCATTCCCTTAAGTTTAGCGGGCGGCATGGTGTGGGAATATTTCCCTAACTG
The DNA here is from genome assembly GCA_026415275.1 of Anaerolineales bacterium. Lineage (GTDB taxonomy): Bacteria > Chloroflexota > Anaerolineae > Anaerolineales > UBA4823 > NAK19. The sequence goes on along the minus strand of JAOAHK010000436.1, from coordinate 353 downwards.
GCGGGGAGTTTATCTCGTCTATGCTAGTATTGGGTTCTTAGCGATTGCACTGACGCGATTTACCCAAACTTCACGTCGGTTGGCAACCTTGATTCTCGCTTTTGTGCATGGAGTAGCGGGATTGATCATTTTTCTTTTGCCTGTGGGAATAGTCATAAATCAACAAGCATCTTCTGGCTTTCTTTTTGTCAGCCTAGGAGGGGCGCTGATCGGACTCATGGGATTCTTGCTTTCTTTCTTGCGTATGGGGTCACCACTCATAAGCCAAGAAAAGCTCTTCAGGGCATTCCCTTTCCTTTTTTGGGTGACTACCGTGGTATATGTGTTGGGGTTTAATTGGCGATAGGAGAGGG
>JAOAHK010000435.1 GCA_026415275.1 Anaerolineales bacterium | reverse complement strand
GCTCAGGGCTTGCTGGTACGTCTCCATTGCGGCACACCACTCCTTGCGCGCCAACAGTTGCTCGGCATACTTGCCCAGCGCAATCCGATAGCGATCGGTCGCCGTCCAGCCGGTTCCATCGCGCAGATTCGGCACCGCTGGCGCCACCTGCGCAAAGTAATATACTACCTGTCCCCAATCCACATCCCAATAGCTTGCACCCAAGAGATAGAGGCGGGCCCAGTTTTGCAAACCTTTGGTCTCGGTATCTAGGGGCCCAAATTTCTCGGCAAGGGTCAAATCGTAAATCCCGCCCTCTAGATTGCCTTCTTTAAGAATTTTATCACGACCGCTGTTGCGATAGGCTAAATAGAGCAAATCATCCACCACAGCGGGTTGAAAATTGGGTTCAGCTTTGCGCAAGAGAAGCAAAGTGTCGATGGCGGCTGTCCATTGGCTGTTGAAGATTTGCTGTTTGGCTGCCTCTAGTCGCTCTTCGGCGCCGCGCAAATCGGGCGTGGGCGAGACGGTCGGAGTGGGTGCGAGGGTGGGTGTAGCGGTGATGCTGGCTTCAAAAATGACCTCTGCCAATTTCTCCGCCGCGCCAGGGTAATCGGGCGCAATTTGAATGACGTATTCCAACCGCTGGCGGGCGCGCAGATAGTCCTTGCTGGCGATCTCCTGCAGCGCTAACTCGTACTGCTCTTTTGCCACTAAACCGGCCTGCGTGGCTTCGGCAGCTCTGCGGGCACTGATGCCCGAGGCATACCCCGCAAAGGCGCTCAGAAAAGCAACACCAATTAATCCCAAAATACCGAGGAGGATCACCCAGCGCAAGGGGGAAGGTTGTTTCTTTGCGGCGCGTATCGGTTGTTCAGGTGGTCGTTGCCCGCCTCCCGCAGCATTCAAGGGGGTAGCTTGTGTCGCTTCGAGGTGGGGATCTTCCACTAAATTCATCTTAAGTGTTTCCTCTCCAGCTTCGGCAGGGGATGAGGGCTTGCTTGTCCTAGGCTTGATCGGAAGCGTGGCGGCAAGGTTTTCGCTTTCGGTTGTCGTCACAGCTTCACTAGTCACTTTAGAGAGACGTGAGGCGGCTAGAGCCTCTTCAATCTCCACTGCGTTTTTGTTCTCCACCTTCACCGCCCGCGTTTCGGCAAAGGGATCGACTTGCTGTGCCAGATAATTGGCAAGCGCATCGCTGGGAGTCGGAAAGTGCACCTGTGTCGCCGCAAGCGTGTCTTCCTCGGACGCGTTATTCACTTGAGAGGGATGACGAACTTCGCTTTCCCGTTCTGATGTTCGGGAGTCAATAGATTCTTCGGGTGTAGGTTGACTGCTCTCGGATTTCTGCATGGGGCGTATTATACTCCAGAGTATAATTTTATTATGACGCAATTCAAATTTTTTCACCCCATCGAAGTGCGTTACGGAGACCTCGATCCCCAGGGGCATGTCAACAACGCCAAGACAGTTACCTACCTCGAACAAGCGCGCATTCAATATATCAAGCACCTCGATCTCTGGCAGGGCGGCTCTTTCTTGGATATTGGCATCATCCTTGCCGAAATTCGAGTGACTTATAAAGCCCGGATTCAGTTTGGACAAGCGGTGCGCGTCGGGGTGCGTGTTGTCCGCTTAGGCAACAAGAGCTTTGAAATGGCCTATCTGGTCGAGGATGCAAATACCCAGGCTGAACTTGCCACTGCCACCACGATTCAGGTTGCCTACGACTATCGACGACAGAAATCCATCCCCATTCCAGAGAAATGGCGCACGACCATCGGCGCGTTTGAAAATCTGGACTCTTCACTTTCTCAATCACAGGAGCCCCCATGACCTCCCTCCCCCCCATTGACACCGATTTTTTGCTCAGTTTCCTAACTCAACTCTTGAACATCCCCAGCCCAACCGGATTTACCC
>JAOAHK010000434.1 GCA_026415275.1 Anaerolineales bacterium | reverse complement strand
ATTCAGTAGTGCGCGATTCGTTTCGCATCAAACAGTGTGCTACCAAATCTGGCGGGGCGACATCAATATCGCCCTCCAAATGACACATCTGTTATGTCGGAATCAATTGTTAATGTTCAAAATGCCGAGCTACATACCGCATTAGTTGTCAACTTTCGTCAAAGATCGAACAATGCATGACCTTGAGTTGAATTTATATCGTTCCCGTTTCGCTCCTTTCTGCTTACTTGATCGAACCAAATGTCAAATTGCGCACCAGGGATTTTTGAATCACCCAGGTCAAGACAATGACCGGCAGGATGACCAAAAAGGTGGCTGCGGAGACGGCGCCAATCTGCACGCCTTGCTGAGTCCACAGGCTGGCAATCGCCACGGGGAGTGTGCGCGTCTCGCGGCCGGTCAAGATCAGGGCAAACAAAAACTCATTCCAGTTGAGGATAAAATTGAAAACCCCGGCGGCTAACAAACCGGGCAGGGAAACGGGAATGGTGACCCGCCAAAAAGCTTGCACGCGCGAACAGCCGTCGATCATAGCGGCTTCTTCAAGGTCGACCGGGATGCTCTGGAAAAAGCCGATCAAAATCCAAACCGTATAGGGCAAATTAAACGAGAGGTAGGCCAAAACCAAGCCAAGCCGTGAGTCCCACAAATGGAAAATGCGTGCCAACAGGAAGATGGGGATAACGAGGGTGATGGGCGGCAACATTTGGGTGCTCAACATGCTCAAGCGCAAGATCGGATCGCCGGTTCTGAAGCGAGCGATTGAATAGGCCGCCAACGCGCCGAGGGCTAAGGCGACCAAGCTGGCTGCAATAGAGACCAATAAACTGTTGTAAAAATACTTCTGGAAGGGATATTTTTCAAAGATGATGCGGTAATTCTCTAAGGTCGGAGTAAAAAACCACACTGGCGGAATTTTATAGGCGATCAAGCGATTGGCAAAGGAGGTGCGCATCACCCATAGGATGGGCAGCAAGACAATCAAAGAGGCACCGGTCAAGATCAGGTGACTGACCACCAAGCCAAAATTGCGCCGTAACCAGATCAACACTTTCATTTCCACCGATCCGCGCAGTTATGACTCCGAAATTCCTTCAAGCCTTGCCAGCGTGCGAAAGTGTTCTTTGTTCTCTTCGTAAAGCTGGCGATACAGGTCAAAGAGTTGGAGATACCGTGCATGGTGATCTAAGTTTGGTTGGGTAATATGGCTGATGGTGATATATTTTTCAATCTCTGCCCAATCTGAAAATGCACCCACACCCATTCCGGCGACAAAAGCTGCACCGAGAGAGGAGCCGGGATGATGAGCGACTTCTTCTAAAGGATAGCCGATGACATCTGCGGTCACTTGGCGCCAAAGGTGGCTTCTCGCCCCGCCGTTGGCAACCCGCACACGCCGAATCTCCCACCCGCGTTCTTGCATCACTCGAATATGGTGCAAGAATCCGAACGAAATGCCTTCCAGAATGGCGTGATAAAGATGGGCGCGGGTGTGCTGAAGAGTCAAACCAAAGAACATGCCCCGCGCCAAGGGGTCGAAAATCGGGGTTTTTTCGCCGATAAAGTAGGGCAACAAAACCAAACCATCGGAGCCGGCCGGGACTCCCTCCGCTTCCCGATCGAGGTCAGGGTAGTCCAAATCGGGGGCAAACTGATTGCGGAACCATTTGATGATTGAACCACTGGATGCCATGCAGCCGTTGATCAGATATAAGCCGGGGATGACATGATAATCCAAGAACAGCCGCTCATCGATCTCCAAGCGGTCTAATGAATAAAGAATGTCACCGGCGCCGCCGAGTTTGACCAACAATTCGCCGTTCTCTTTCAAACCGACCGAGAAAGCAGAAGCGACGTGATCCGCGCTGCCAGCGACCACCGGCGTGCCTTCTAACAGAC
>JAOAHK010000433.1 GCA_026415275.1 Anaerolineales bacterium | reverse complement strand
TTCACCCTAAATCACCTATTCACCGAGGCTCTCGACTAACCACAAGGTTGGGTCTTCGATCAGGTGTTTAATTTCTTGAAGGAATTTTGCAGCAGGCGCTCCATCCGCCAACCGATGGTCAAAAACCAAAGATAGGATCATCATGGGACGGATGACAATTTGCCCCTTGTAGGGGACAACACGGTCGACGATCCGCCCGAGGCCGAGAATAGCTATCTCAGGAGTGTTGATCACCGGAGTAAAGACGTCGATTTCATACTTGCCTAGATTGGTAATTGTGAAGGTTCCATCTCTTAAGTGATCCGGGGAAATGTTTCCCTCACGGGCAGCACTAGCCAGTTGGCGCATTGTTTCTCCAAATCGTCTCAGAGATAACTTTTCGGCGTTCTTGACGACTGGGACAATCAACCCTCGATTGGTATCCACTGCAATGCCTAAATTAACCGTATGATAGATCTCAAGAACATCCCGCTCTAAGCGGGCATTCATATAAGGGTATTTTCGAAGCGCACTAACCACAATCTTCCCGATAAGATCAAGGTAAGTGGGTGAAAACCCCCAATTGTCCGAATAGCGCTCTTTCAATCGGTTTCTTAGGGCAACCAACTCGGTGGCATCCGCTTCAGTAGTCAAAGTCACTCGCGCTGTTGAATGAACACTTTCCGCCATGTGTTCAAAAATAACCTTGCGGATTCCTTGAATTGGGACTCTCTCAAAAGGTTCGCCTTCAGTGCTTTCTTGTGGAACTGCTGTACCATCGCGCTTTTTGTCTCGAATTTGGATGATGTCCTCTTTGGTGACCCATCTTTCCCCGCTGTCAAGCGAGTCTAGTTCTACTCCTTCGGCTTCAGCAATTCTCCGAGCTAAAGGGGTAAGTTTTGGCATCTGTTTCAAAGCAGCGATGACATCTTGTTCGATAATCCGTTTTCCACCCCCTCCGGTGGGAACAACGTTATCTAGGGGAACATTCTTTTGACGTAAGAGACGGCGCGCTCGCGGAGAGATAAAAATCTTTTTTTGTTCATCCTTAGTTTGTTCAACAGCATGAACCGTTTCTGACTTCACCTCTATAGATTGCGGCTCAAGATTCGTTTGAAGCACTGATTGAGGGACTAAGAATTGCTCATCTTGTTCGCCAATTGTTGCGACGACGGACAACACAGGCAAAACATCACCCGGCTGATAAGGACCCTTATGCAAATAACCTGAACGATTTGCTTCAACACTAAAGATTGCCTTATCTGTTTCTACTCGCAAAAGTTCATCGCCTACTTTAACGGAAGATCCGTCTTCTACCAACCACTCAACGATGGTAACTTCTTCCACCGTCTGACCAAATTTTGGAATGTAAACTTCCTCAGCCATTATTCCATCACCTTGCGGCATGCTCGACAGATACGTTCGACATTGGGGATTGCTTGGTCTTCGAGAACTTCGGCTCTCGGCACGGGGACATTCCGAGCAGCAACCCTGATCATCGGAGCATCTAACCAATCGAATACGAGTTCATTGACTTGAGCCATCACCTCGTTGATAAAGCTCGTATTTTCATAAGCCTCTGTTACACCCACGAACCGTCCGGTCTTCTTGACCGATTGAACCACTGTCTCGATGTCCAAAGGTTTCAAGCAACGTAGGTCAATCACTTCGACGTCAATCCCTTCTTGGGCAAGGATTTCGGCTGCCTCCAGAGATCTCAATACCATACGAGAGTAGGTCACCAAGGTAAGATGACGCCCTTTTCGCTTTATATCAGCAATCCCAAGCGGAATTACATACTCTTCCTCTGGCACAGGCCCCTTTTCTTTATAGAGCATTTTGTGCTCGATAAACATGACTGGATTATCATCCCGTATGGCTGCTTTCAGTAGCCCTTTGACATCATAGGGTGTTGCAGGCATGAC
>JAOAHK010000432.1 GCA_026415275.1 Anaerolineales bacterium | reverse complement strand
GCTTTTCCAAGTTGCATTAAATGAACCCTCCTTACAGTCCCTACTGAAAGCCTCAGAGTATCAGATCACATTCATAGAAACAATTCCAGATTTACCCGAACGAATTGAAGGCATAATCAAATCACAACACCTTATTATTCAAAGAAAAGGAAGAAACTTTGATCTTCGCCCTTTACTCCTCTCTATTGAACTGCTTCCGATAGACTCACACCGCCTGCAGCGTGTTCATACCCTATTACAGACAGATACCTCCACTCACGCCCGTCCAGACGAACTTGTCCATGCAATTGGCATTCAACCCGAAAAAGCGCTCTTTCATCGACTTAAACTGCACTTTTTTACCAAAGATATTCTCATAGGTCATTGAATATGGCACTCATACTCTCCCTTCTTTTTGGTTTTATTCCCATGTTGATCAATGCCGCTTGGGTTTATTGGTTAGATCGATACGAACAAGAACCTAAACGCTTGCTTGGCTTCGTGTTCCTGTGGGGAGCATTGATCGCAGCAGCAGGAGCATTTATTTTCAACACAATCTGGGAAACAGGTTTTTATCTTTTGACAAGCTCGGAGAGACTTTCGTCTCTTTCAACCTATATCATTTCAGCACCCCTCGTGGAAGAATTCTTAAAGGGCATAGCTGTCTTCTTTGTTTATCAGCTCTACCGCCATGAGTTTGATTCGATCATGGATGGCATTGTCTACGCAGCGATAACGGCTTTAGGATTTGCCGCCGCTGAAAACAGTCTATATATTTTTGAAAAAGGATATTTAGCCAATGGGTATGCAGGGTTGTTTACATTAACCTTCATTCGGGTCATTATCGTTGGTTGGCAACATCCCTTTTATACCTCCTTCATTGGAATCGGTTTAGCCATTTCCCGTTTGACTCGCTCTACCTTTTGGAAATACACAGCTCCCACCCTAGGTTTTTCTGCAGCAGTTTTCACTCATTCCTTGCATAACTTGATCAGTTCAATTTATCCAAGTATCCAAACATGTCTTTTAGGAATTGTGGTCGATTGGTCGGGTTGGATTGCAATGTTCAGTTTTGTGGTATACACCATATTACGAGAACGTCATCTATTGGAAAAATATTTACGTGAAGAAATCGCTCTTGGTACGCTTACTGAAGCCCAATTCAATCGTACCCTCTCCTTTACACACCGAACATTTGATCCTTTAATCAAATTATTTCAAGGACAGAACACAATAGTGCGCCGTTTTTATCAACTTTGCGGTGAACTCGCCCACAAGAAAGCTCAACATACCCAAATCGAGGATGATCTTAATTACCAGAAATGGATTGAAGCATATCGATCCGAGCTTTCCCAAATTTCCCGCTTGTTGTCCAGCTAAATAATGGTAAAATTTTGAACGAGCCCCCATAGCTCAGTGGATAGAGCGTTGCCCTCCGGAGGCAGAGACCCGCGTTCGAGTCGCGGTGGGGGCATTGGCTTTAGCGATACAAACCCTTTTCTAAAATATAACGATAAACAGAGGAGGGCAGGAAATACCGAAACGGCAAGCCCTTATAAACCCGCTGACGGATCTCTCTTGAAGAAATATCGAATTGTGGTGCGTTTAGAAAGATCGTTTTGTCGCGAATTCCCAATAAGGTTTGAGAAAGCTCCTCCAACGGATCTTTCTCAATCCCTCGCCTCATCACACCAATTCCATCGCAAGCATTGATAAATTGCTCTGGCTGATGCCAACGGGGCAAGTCGCGCAAAGAATCGCCGCCCATCAAATAGTAGATTTTTGCCAAAGGGTAGAGGGTCTTAATAATCTTCACGGAGTCAACTGCATAATGAGGCGGTGAGCGATCAATATCAACCCGAGATAATGTAAATAATGGGTTGTCTGCAATAGCGAGTGCTAACATCTTCCAACGATGTTCAAGGGGTGTA
>JAOAHK010000042.1 GCA_026415275.1 Anaerolineales bacterium | reverse complement strand
CCATTGTATTGTTTATATTGATTATCAGTGGTGCCCTAATTTATCAAGCAAGGGCAAAAAGGTAGGGGGATGATTTATTCCCCATTCAAGCATTGGAGGGGTGAAATTATTCGCCCCTCTAAAGAAATGATCCCCAAAAAAGTAAAGGCGAAAGATCTTTCGCCTTTACCGAAGACTGCAATCATGTTCCGTGTTCACACTTCAGCGACCTCCAATTCTCCTTCTGCTACCGCCTTTTCCACACCATCTTCATTCATCCGAAAGCGTTGGACAAGCTCTTGAAGTGCTTGCGCCATTTGTGCTAGTGTTTGCGCTGACGCCATGACCTCCTGAGCTTGGGCGCTCATCTGCTCGGCGCTGGCGCTGACCTCTTCGATAGCAGCGCTGTTCTCTTCACTCACACTGGCAATGTTTTCCACTGCTTCGGTGACTTCATTTGCGCTGGCGGACATTTCTTCGGTAGCTGCGGTGTTTTGTTCGACCACAGCCGAAACAGCATCCATAGCACTGACCAGTTCATTGGTTGCAGCGTCCATTTGTCGAGCAGCTTTCGCAGTCAACTCGGCTTGTTCGCGCACCGAGTCGGCAGATTTGAGTATCTCGGTTAGCGATTGTCCAGCTTGTTCGGCTTTTTCTACACCGCTTTCCACCTCCCGAGCACCATCATTCATCGCTGAGACCGCTTCTTGAACGGATTGTTGTATGCTCTTGACCAGTGCTGCGATCTCCTTTGTCGCCTGACTCGAGCGTTCAGCTAGTTTGCGCACCTCGTCTGCCACAACGGCAAACCCTTTGCCGTGTTCTCCGGCTCGGGCAGCTTCAATCGCAGCATTGAGAGCCAGCAAATTGGTTTGACTAGCAATATCCTCAATCGTTTCCACGATTGCCCCAATTTGTTGCGACCGTTTGCCCATCTCTTCGACCCGGGCTGCGGAAACACTCACTTTGTTCTTGATCTCTGCCATGCCGCGCACTGTCTCTCCAACAGTTTTGGCACCTTCTAGAGCTGCTTGACGGGATTGATCGGCGGTCCTTAATAAGACTTGAGCATTGCCGGCCACTTGTTGCACGGTTGAAGAAATCTGTGAGGTTAAGGTAGAGGCTTTGGCAACCGACATCGCTTGTTCCTGTGCGCCGCGGGCAACACCATCAATGGCACGACTCATTTGTTCAGCTGCAACCGCCGTGCGGTTGACGGATTGTGATTGTTGTGCAGCCCCTCTGGCGACCTGCTGCATTGTAGCTGCAATTTGATTGGTGGCTTGTCCGCTCTCTGTGGCAACGGCTGCCAATTGGTCGGCAGCTTCTCTCAAACCACTGGCATTTTGGGCTAGAGAGAGAATCACGCTGCGTAAGCTTCGGATCATTGCTGCAATGCTAGTGCCTAAAATATCCCGTTCGGAGCGAGGTTGAACTGCCGCTGTCAAATCTCCTTTTGCAACTTTTTGGCTGACTTGAGCGATGTCGGAAAAATATTGTGATAACTGATCAAAAGCTCGTCCAACTTCTCCAATCTCATCCTGCCGTTGAATGAGTTCATTCAAGACAATTCCTTCGACATCACCTTCTGCCATCTTGGCTGCTGCAGCGCGAAGTTTGGCTAACGGCTTGGCAACAGTGAAGCCCATTGCCCACCAGATCGCCACCATCCCTGCCGCAATCAAGACTAACCCAATCAATACCATTTGAAGGGTCAAACGATTGGCACTGGCGGTAATTGCGCTAAGCGGGATGCGCACCATAACACCCCATGGGGTATAAGATTTTCCAATCACAAATGGAGTAACTACCTCCAGGTTACCCTGTCGGGTAAAATAGTCCGCTTTATTGCCCTGAATTGCTCTTAAGATGCGTTCATGATCAGCGCTATACTCTGAAATCATTTTTCCAACTAAATAAGGCTTTCCAGTAACACCAGCTAACATACCTTTATTTGAAATAATAGCCAATTCCCCAGCACCACCAAATACTTTTATCCGCTCGGCGAAGTACTGCTGCAAGAATTGTAAATCGATGTCCGCAGTCACAATGCCATGGTAGGTCACATCAACGACAACGGGAGCCACAACAGTGGTCATAAGGACATCAACCCCGTTGATCGGATAGATATACGGTTCGGTGATGCATTCATTTTTAGTCGTTTTAGGACAGACAACCCATTCGCTAGTTTCATAATCGGTCAACGGTTCAACCACTGGATTGCCCTTTTCATCCCAGTGCCAATAGGGCAAAAAACGCCCCGTAGCGTCGTGATCGGGCGGCCGGTTGACATATTCGCGGTCCTTTCCGTCAAAGGCATTGGGCTCCCAAAGGGTGCTGGCGCCGGTCAAACTAGGGTTTTCGACAATCAACTGGCGAATCATCCAACTAACCTGTTGACGATTTAGGACAACCGGGTTTTTCTTGTCTTTGGTCGTCTTTAGAATACCTGCAGTTGTGCGTACAGCGTCCATGGCGATCTCGATCTCAGTGTCAATTTGACTAGCGATCTCGCGGGCTTGGGTTTGAGCTTGTTCGATAGCATTTTGGGTTGCCATACTGCGCACTGTAAAGGCTGCATAAGTAGCTAAAACGCCACCGGTTACGAGGAGACACAACCCTGCCCAAAGAACAATGGTGGTTTTTAGGGAGCGAACTTGTGCAATTCGGCTATTGTTCATTCTTAACCTCACAGAAATTGCGTAGATATCACAGAATATTATGACCAGAAAGTACAAGTCTGGATATAAATTTCAGATTAATTAACCTTACAGTCTTGTTAGGCAAAATTTCCTGTTTGAAGAGGGGCTATGCTTTTGGTCATCTAGAGGGTGATTCCTGTATTTGGAGAAGGGCATTTCGTCACTTGCTCTGTAAGCGAAGCCAATCTATAATCATTTGTAGTGCGAGAATCAGCTCGCAGCGTGAAAGGCGACCTGAATGTCGTGTTTAGCAGGGTGTCGTTATTTAAGGATGAGGAGACAAAAAACATGGATCTTTTTTCCCTAGCAGAACCCTATCGCATCAAAGTTGTTGAGCCACTCAAATTGACCACTCGCTCCCAACGAGAAACCATTTTACGCAAAGCCCATTACAATATTTTCAATATCCCCGCTGAAGATGTTTTTGTCGATTTACTCACCGATAGTGGCACCTCGGCAATGAGTCAGTACCAATGGGCTGGGATGATGCTCGGAGATGAGTCCTATGCCGGTTGCCGCAATTGGTTCCACCTCGAGGAGATCGTTCGTGAGATTACAGGTTATCCATATGTCCTTCCCACCCATCAGGGACGTCCAGCTGAGAATATCCTGATGATGTTACACCTAAAACCTGGTTTCTCGGCGCTGGGCAATATGTTCTTCGACACAACCCATGCTCATGTCTTGCACAAAGGAGGTATCCCTCACGATCTGATTATCGATGAGGGACTAGATACGGCGGCTGAGCATCCATTCAAGGGAAATATCGACCTTGCCAAGCTGGAAGATTATATTCGCAAAGAGGGACGGGAGAAAATTGGCCTAATTCATATCACAGTTACATGCAACAACAACGGTGGACAGCCGGTTTCGATGGAGAACTTTCGTGGGGTACGGGCAATTGCCGACAAATATGGTTTGCCGTTTTACCTAGATGCTGCCCGCTTCGCCGAGAATGCCTATTTTGTCAAGCAACGCGAGCCAGGCTATGAGCATAAATCCATCAAAGAAATTGCCCGTGAAATGTTTTCGTATGCTGATGGTTGCACGATGAGCTCGAAAAAGGATGGTTTGGTGAACATCGGCGGCTTTTTGGCGCTCAAGGACGAACAGAAATATCGTCAAGCCCAACAATATTTGATCTTGTTAGAAGGCTTTGTCACTTATGGTGGTATGGCTGGGCGCGATTTAGAAGCTTTAGCCATCGGTCTACAAGAGGTTTTGGATGAATCATATTTAGCTAGTCGGATTCGCCAAGTGCATTTGCTAGGAAACACACTCCTAGAAGCCGGAGTGCCCGCTCTGAAGCCAATCGGCGGTCATTGCGTGATGCTTGATATGAAACGCTTTCTGCCCCATATCCCCCAAGAAGAATACCCAGCCGAAGCCTTTACGGCTGCCCTTTACCTTGACTCTGGAACCCGCGCCTGTGGTTTAGGACAATTAGCCTTTGGCTGCGAAGACCCGCAAACGGGAAAAATCCACTATTCACCATTAGAAGTTGTGCGTTTAGCCATTCCGCGGCGTGTGTATACAGACAACCATCTCCGTCATGTAGCCCAGAGTGTGATCAACCTCTATGAACGGCGTCAGGAACTCAAGGGGATGCGTTTGGTCTGGGCGCCACCGGGTTTACGCCACTTTACTGCCCACTTGGAGCCGCTGAGTTAGGAATCCTTACGTTTCAGTACTGCCCGTACATGCGCCTCGTCAAGGGATGAACCTAGAAATTTAGAGAATCACGATTTGAGATCTTCCGGCTGACTTGGCTTGGTATACCCCATGGTCTGCGCGTTGGAGCATTTTTTCTAAATCATCGTCTTCCGTGAGTGTTGTGATACCAGCGCTAATTTTCACCGATAAGAATGCTGGAAGTTCTCCGTTGGATTCTAGACGAGATAATTCTTTTTGGATACGCTGAGCGATAACGAATGCTGCATCCGCTTGAGTTTCTAGCAGGAGGATGACAAACTCATCGCCGCCGTAGCGGAAAATGTAATCCGTGCTGCGGATGACCTTGCGCATCACTTGTGCTGTCGCTTTTAGTATCGCGTCGCCGACCGGGTGACCAAATTGATCGTTGATTGATTTGAAGTTATCTATATCCACTAAGATTAGGGATAAATCATGCTGATAGCGGTGAGCGCGCTCGACTTCTTGTTCGCCATAACGGGCAAGCGCGCGGCGGTTCAGGACACCAGTCAGCGGGTCGGTTAAGGATAATTCCTCAACTTGCCTGTGTAGTCTAGCTCGTTCTGAGATATCGACCATCGTGATAACCTTTCCGACCAGTCGATTGCGTGCTTGCGAGATTGGGGACCTTGTCACCTGATAGGTAAAATCATTTTCCTCTTGTTGGACGACAATTTCGCACTTCTTTATCTCGGATGTCCAAAGCGGTGCAAGAAGCGGAAATACCTCTTGAGCATCCTTACCGATGACTTGCTCGCAGGCGGTTCCCATCACTTTCTCGGCAGCGGGGTTGAGATGAGTTACCTTCCCTGAGGCATCTAATACGATCGTGCCAACATCCATTTCGATGATTGAAGCTTCATAAGCTAATGGGAGGAGATCTAAAAAGTGAAGGCGCAAAACATTGATTCCCATCAGCAAGCCAGAGATGGTGAAAAAGATCGAAGTGAAGTTAAATGCGGGGATTGGGGTAATATCCAGAATATATAGGGTGTCAACCAGCAAAGGGAGAGCTAAGCTAGCGATCAAGACCGATCGTTGGCGGCGCGAGATCACCAGCCCTTGCCTTCGAGAACGGAAAAGCAGATAAAACGAGGCAATAAACAGCAGATAATTATAGGGAGCATGAACGGCAAAAAAATAAAAGCCATAATTATTGACTAAAACAGGAAACGGCACATCAATGCTGTTGATCGAGGGATTCTGGCGGAAGATATGATAAGGGTTTGTCCAAATGATGATGAGGGAAAGCGCCGGTACAATTCCTAGAAAAGGGACAGCTCTGAGTGTTTTTGGAGACTGCCCTGTGGTGATCATGGTCATTGCCAACCATGCCAATGGCAGGAATACAATACCGATAAATTGAACATTTGCCCAAAAGAGTTTCCCATCAAGGGTGGGACTGATGATCTCAGCGGCGAAACCAAAGTTCCAAATTGCGGCGCAGAGGGTTGTCAGGGTAAACGGCAGCCAAAGCGGCGATGAGCGGCGTTGGGAGGCGATGATGCTTAGAACGAGCAAGATCATCCCAGATAAAATGAGCAAGATCAGGACAAGCTTATAGATCATATAGGCTTATCGCACGATAAAAACTTACCGAATCCTATTTGTTTTTTTATAACCGATAAATTGTTGTTTTTGATTTACATTCTTGTTAGTTGAGTGATGGCTTTGTTGTCTTCACCTCCTCGAAAACGCCAAAAACACATCCTCCAAACTGGCTTCGACAGGCTCAATGTGCGCCTCGGCGTAGCCGGCTTGCTGAAATTCTTCGATCAGGCGGTTTGGCTCAACCTCTTTGGGCAGGATCACGCGCAGGTGGTCGCCACTCAGCCCAACCCGTAAGGGGAGAGGAGAGGCTTCGAAGAAAGATAAAGCTTCGATCAAAGGTGTAGCGAAAACATCATAGGCTGCACCAGGGAGCACTTGCTTTTTCAATTGTTCGGGCGTGTCCAATGCCAGCAGTTTGCCCTCGCGCATAATCCCTACCTTGCCACAGTATTCGGCTTCGTCCATGTAATGGGTGGTTACCAGAGCTGTTACTCCTTCGTTGACCAGATCGTAGATCAAATCCCAAAAGGCGCGGCGGGCGGTGGGATCGACTCCGCTGGTCGGCTCGTCCAAGAAGAGCAGTTGCGGACGGTGGACGATGGCAATGGCGAGGGCAAGGCGTTGCTTCCAGCCAGTCGCCAGATCACTGACCATCGTGCGGCGTTGGGCAGTCAATTCTACTCGGGCCAATGTGCCTTGAATTTGACCTTCATCATGGACGCCATAGACACCGGCATAGAAACGGATATTTTCCTCTACCGTCAGGTCATGATATAAGGAGAATTTTTGCGACATATACCCGCACTCACGCCGGATGGCTTCCGATTGGCGGCGAATGTCGTACCCTAAGACTTGCGCATTTCCCTCGCTAGGCAGGAGCAACCCCAGCAACATGCGGATCGTGGTCGTTTTGCCGCTGCCGTTCGGTCCCAGGTATCCCACTACCTCGCCGCGCTGCACGGTGAAGCTGACCTGATCGACGGCGGTGAAATCGCCGAAGCGTTTGGTTAATCCTTCGACTCGTATGACTTCATCCATGCGTCTAACCCTCTAAGAGAGCAATAAATACATCTTCCAATTGTGCTTCGACTGGGCGAAAACGGGTGATTTTACCACCCGCTTGTTCGGCGCGCTCTCGCAAGCGGTTGCAAATTTCCTCGCCCTTTCCCGCCGCTATCCGCAGGTGCAGGCGATCCCCGAAGCGTTGGGCGTTCAGCACACCCGCTTCTTCGAGGGCAAGTCGGCGCAGGAGGGGCAAGGGTTCCCCTTTCACTTCGAGGATGCTTCCTACAAGGCTTGCTTTTAGGTTAGCCGGAGCGCCTTCGATCAGGATTTTTCCTTGGCGCATGAAGTGAATTCGATGACAACGCGAAGCTTCGTCCATATATGGCGTGCTAACCAGGATAGCAGTTTGCTCCTGAGCTGCCAGACGGATGATCAGTTGCCAGAAATCCTGGCGGGTCACCGGGTCTACACCAGTAGTTGGCTCATCCAGCAGAAGTACTCTGGGAGAATGCACCAAGGCCGCAGCTAAACCCAATTTTTGTTTCATGCCGCCGGAGAGTTTGCCGGCTAAGCGCTCGGTAAAATCTGCCAGACCGACAAACTCGAGGATCTTCAGGCAACGCGGCAGCCAATCTTCGCGCCGCACCCCGCGCGTTTCGGCAAAAAAGCGGATGTTCTCCATTACGGTCAGCTCTTCGTAGAGGGAAAAGCGTTGAGGCAAATAGCCAATTTGAGAGCGGACTTCTTCGGTCTGGCGTTGGATATCATAGCCACCGACCCGAATTTGACCCTCGTCTAACTTCAATGCCCCGCAGATCAAGCGTAATGTGGTCGTTTTCCCGGCGCCATCCGGTCCGACCAAACCGACAATTTCACCTCGTTTGACTGTTAGGGATACGCGATCCACCGCACAAAGATCGCCGAATCGCTTTGTGATCTCAACGGCATGAATGATTGGCGTTGTCTCAGAGATCGAGGTTTCATCCGAAGCAGAAGCGTTTAGAGACATCAATATCCTTTATGTCGCAGGTTATCTTTCAACTTCACCAGACAAAACGCACATCCACCGGCATTCCCGGCTTGAGTTTACCTTGCGGGTCGCTGAGGCGCAGTTGGATGGCAAAGACCGTTGTGCGCCGCCCTTCTTCGGTTTGGACGTTGCGAGGGGTAAATTCGGCTTGATCGCTGATTCTTTGCACCACTGCCTCGAAGCTTTCACCAGGGAAGGAATCGGCAGTGACTACAGCCGTCATGCCCAGTTGAACACGCCCGTATTGGTCTTCGGGGATGTAAACGGTGACCGTTAATTCGTCCAAGTTCCCTAACACGATGGCCGTAGCTCCGGCTTGAAGTACCTCACCGACTTCAACGGCACGACTTAGAATCACCCCATCCATCGGCGCATAAACGGTAAGCTTGGCGATTTGGGTTTCCAAGAGTTCAACTTCGGCTTGCGCTTGAGCAACGGCAGCCTGGGCTTGTTCCAATTTAGCCTCGGCTTGTGAGACGCCAGTTTGGGCTTGTTCCAAGGCGGCTTCGGCTTGCTTGACTGTGCTCTGCGCTGCCAAGATTTGCAGTGAGTCGCCGCCGCGGTATTGCGCCACTAGGCGGTCTTGCGCCAGTTCATAAAGCTCTATGGCAACCATCCAGCGGGCGCGCGCTTGGATGATTTCATCAGAGAGTTTAATCTCTTTGAGTAGGTCGAGATAATCCTTTTGAGCTGCCTCTAGTTCGGCTTTGGCTTGGTCATAAACTTCTTGGGCAGCATCTTCTAAGGCTTGCTCGGCTTTTTCAAAGGTCGTTTGGTCGGCATGCTCGTCATTGTCGTTCTCGTTTGTCGTACGGTCACCCTCCTCATCTTCGTCCTCATCGTTAGCCGCTTCTGCCCGGTCGAGGGTCTCATCGGCAATCTCAAAAGCAGCCCTGGCTAAGGCAAGGCGATCTTCTGCTTGCAGAAGTTGGGTGTATTCTCCTTGTTCCAGTAAATTGCGGTAGGCGGCGCGGGCATCCTCCACGGCTTTTTGGGCGGCCTCCACCTCTTTTTCGAGGGCAGCAATTTGTTCGTTCTTCTCGAAATACCAAACGGGCAGGTTGAATTGGTAAGGAACACTCTCGCGCCAGGATCTTTCTCGGGCGCGTTCATCACTCTTGCGGGAGGCTTCGATGGCGATCCGATATTGGGTTTGGGCTAACTCAAGATTGGCTTGGGCTAAGGCTAGGTTAGCCTGAGCTGCTGGCAAGCCGCTCTCTGCCACCTTCAAACCAGCACGGGAAGCCTCCAGGGCAGCGATGGCGCGTTTATGTTGGGAAGACAAAATAGCATCATCCAGGCGAAACAATGGTTCACCGGCGCTCACGGTTTGTCCTTCTTCTACCAAAACTTCACTGACCTTGCCAGCTAGCTCCGCGGCGATATTGACTTCGACCGTCTCCACCGTCCCGGAGGCTTTCAGGGCGCCGTTCCCTCCGAGAGAGCGCTGGCGCAACCAAGAGTAGACACCGTAGCTGCTGAGGAGGAGAACAAGAATGAGGGGAATGATCCAACGTTTTTGAGAGGACATCGTAATTCTCCTATTTGAGGGATTAATCCAATCGCTTACGGAAGCGGCGGGCTGCAGCACCCATGATGACAACCCCGAAAAGGGTCAGAGCGAGAACCTGCTCCCACAGGGCATCAACCCCGCCACCCTTAAGCAGCAAAGTGCGGATAATGACCAGGTAATAGCGCAAGGGGAAAATATAGGAGATCCACTGCAGGATTTTCGGCATCGCTTCGAGAGGAAAGAAAAAACCGGAAAGGAAAATGCTGGGTAACAAAGTCATCCAAACCGTCAACATGGCTTCTTGTTGGGTGTTGGCAATCGTCGAGCCAAACAATCCGATGCCAAGGCTGGAGAGCAAAAAGAGGCCCGAAAGCGCCAGAATCAAACCGAGATCACCACGCACCGGCACATCAAACCACCAAGCCCCCAAGACCAGTACCTCAATGGCATTGATGATGGCAAGCACAACATAGGGGAGCAGTTTCCCGATCACCAATTCAAGGGGACGGATGGGAGTGACGATCAGTTGTTCGATGGTGCCGCGCTCGCGTTCACGGACAATGGCTGTGGCGGTCAGGACTGAGGTCAAAGCATACAAGATCATCCCAATCACGCCGGGGATCATAAAGTAAGCGCTGACCAAATCGGGGTTATACCAACCTTGGGTGCGCACTTCCAAGGGGGGCTCTAGGTTGATACCGAGTCCTTGCCGTTGGGTGCGTTCTGATAAAATTGTCGTGGCATGGGCTTGCCCAATCAATTGGGCGGCCGAGAGAGCCGTTGATGCCACGGTGGGATCGGTGCCATCCAATACAAATGCCACACTCGCCTGCTCTCCGCTAGATAACTTTTTGCCGTAATCCGGTGGGATGATCAAGCCGGCGCGCACTACGCCGCGGTTGATCAGATCGCGCAGTTCCCGTTCGGAGTCTACTGTGTGGGTAATGCGAAAATAATCGGCGGCGCGATAGGCATCTAGCAAGCGGCGGGCGGATGAACTGCGGTCTCGATCGAGAACCGCCAGGGGGACATTGCGTACATCGTTCGTGGCAGCATAACCGAGCAAGAAAAGCTGCATGATGGGAATGATGATGATCAAAGCCAAAGTGCGTGGGTCACGGCGAATTTGGATAAATTCTTTGCGGATTAGGGCAACCAAGCGGGAGTTGATCATGCCAAGTTCTCCTTCATCGGGCGATACTTTGAGATCAAGAATGTATTCCATGTCATGCGTAGGGCGACATTCATGTCGCCTCGCTAGATTGGGTAGCAAACTTGTTCATGCGAGATAAATCTCGCTCTACGGAATTCAAGATTCTTTCACCTATTCCGATTTAGCCAAGATTCCATTCAAGAAAATATCGATAAAGTCATCCAACACATGGGTATCGCCGCCAATGGATGGGTTATTGCCGGCGATAAAACGCGTAACATAATAAGCAAAAAACATACCCAAAAAAGCACGGGCTAAGACAAATGGCGGGAAGGGACGTAAGTTGCTCTCTTTGGCGACAAAGTTCTGAATAAACGAGGTCAACAGGGGAGTGTACTTCTCGAGCAGTTGGGGAATATGACGAGCGCGAAATTCGACCAATTCGACGAAAAACAAGTTCAAAAAATCTTGACGCTGGTCTAAATGACTAACGAGGAATTGGGCAGCGCGGCGGACAAATTCGGGGACATCTGGAGCTG
>JAOAHK010000431.1 GCA_026415275.1 Anaerolineales bacterium | reverse complement strand
CGGTCACTCACTTCCAACCTTTGACGGTCATCCGACGAGAACGCTTATTGCCTTTTCCTGGAAAAGTCTTAGCACGCAAGGGACAAAGGGTGCAAGCAACAGATGTTTTAGCAGAATGTGACCCGACCCCCGAATTTGCTTTGGTGGATTACGCTCGGGGCTTGGGGCTTACTCCTCAGCAGGCAGATGCCTTTGTGCAAGTCAAGGTGGGCATGGATATCGAGAAAAATGATCTGATTGCCGGACCAGTGGGGGTTATGAGACGTGTTGTCCGTTCCCCCTATCAGGGTCGGGTGGTTTTGATGGGGGATGGACAGTTGCTCTTACGCCTTAAATCCCAATCCGTTTCCCTTTTGGCAGGGTTTGAAGCGACAGTTGTGGAATTGATCGCAGATCGAGGGGTGATTTTACAAACAATGGGCGTGCTGGCACAAGGAATTTGGGGCAACGGAAAGGTTGCAAATGGAATTGTGATAGCGGTATTGAGACAAGCCGACGAGGAATTAACCGAAAGCCACCTCGATCAGCGAGCACAAAATGCGATTGTCATCGGTAGTTTTGTGACCAAAGAGACGACTTTGGAAAAGGCAGCTACCTTGCCAGTGCGCGGTCTCGTTTTGGGTGGTTTAGAGGCCACGTTATTGTCTATTGCAGAAAAAATGCCTTACCCGATTTTGGTCTTGGATGGCTTTGGCCCTTATCCCTTGAATCCTTATGCCTATCCAATCTTAGTCACCAATGAGAGGCGAGAGGCGTACCTCAATGCAGAAAGATGGGATGCCTATCGCGGAACCAGGCCAGAAATCATTATTCCTCTTCCTGTCGGTGATTATCAGACCGAAAGTCATGAAACTGCCGAATTAAGCGTTGGAAAAACTGTGAGACTCTCTCGCGCACCCTATTGTGGTCGCATTGGGAAAGTGGAGCAGCTTTTGGGTGGCAAGGCAATCTTGCCCAACGGATTGTCTGTCCAAGCGGCCCAAGTGCGGTTGGCGGATGACGAGTTGGTGGTCTCTCCAATTGCGAATTTGGAGATCATTGAAACCTAGGTAGGCACTGGATTATTTGAAACCCTCAGTAAGGAGGAGAAAGCTATGGCGTTTGAAGAGATCAACTTTGATACGAGCAGCATGGAGACGGCACCGCCGCCGGAAGAGCGATCCAATCGGGCTTTTATCATCATCGCCGTTGGTTTGATTGTCCTGGCGTTGATTGTGGTGGCTTGTTTGGCGGGATATGCGTTGATTTATGTGCCCCGTCAACGGCAAAATCAAGCCAATCAGGTGGCGACGGTCAATGCTCAGAACACCGAAGTGGCGAAAAGTATTCTAGCGACGAACATTGCTCAGGCATTTACGCCCACACCCGAGGTTGTGCCAACGGATACACCCGTTCCCGTGACAGCAACGAATACCCCGGTTGTCATCATTCCGACCAATACCCAGATTCCAACCGCTGATCCGCGCACCGCTACCGTAGCAGCGCTCTACACCCAAGCAGCTCAAGCGACCATGCCAAGTATTCGCACCCCAACACCCACTTCGACCGCTTTGCCATCCACGGGCTTTGCAGATGAAGTGGGCGCGCCAGCGATGCTCGGTTTGGCGATCTTGTTATTGGTGGTGATTTTCTTTGCACGTCGTTTACGCAGTGCTGCAGGTTGATCGAGCAGCTCGTGGGGGTAAAGGTCATCCAAGCCTTTACCCCTGACGGCTAGCCCGTTTTTGCGGCGATTTCTCGTCCAAAATCGATGAGTGCTTCCATCGTATCGCCCGACCGCCCCTCAGCATAAACGCGCAGCACCGGTTCTGTACCGGAGGGACGAATAAGCAACCAAGAATCGTCTTCAAGGATGTACTTGATCCCATCCAGCGAGCGAACATCTACCACTTTCAGTTCGCCGATCTTTGCCGGCGCGCTCTCCAAGAG
>JAOAHK010000430.1 GCA_026415275.1 Anaerolineales bacterium | reverse complement strand
GCTGTATATAAGCCACCCAGGGCTCCGCGACCTGGAAAGACATCTCCAACCAGAGGTACGTTCAGGAAACCGTATCGTTCGGGATGGTTTGTGGTCACTAAGGCTTCATCGACCACTGGGATTAGTCGCTCGAGGATGCGTTGGATCAGTGGCTTGCCCAAAAATGGGAGCAAAGCCTTGTCTTTGCCCATCCGTCTCGACTCGCCTCCGGCTTGAACCACTAAAGACCGCATACCTGAATTTTACAATAAAAATTGCCCATTGTTATAGGTGATTTTTACACCGGATGATTTTTTCGATCCAGTTCACCTATTAGCTGGTAAAAGTTCTGCCGCTGATCAAAGCGATTTCTCATCTATTCTATTGCAGTTATAAACACCAAAATTTGCGATGCTGACACTCCGTAGGAACGTGGCGACAAAGATAACTCTTGGGTAAGATTTCTCGATTCACTTTATTAGGCCTAAAAAGACGCAGGGATGTCATTCCAAAGGGACATAGTGGATGAAAAACAATCAAAATTTCTCAATGTTTGCTTTCCCTTAAGGTGACATTGGTTTGTTGTTGCGCTGCTTTGGAAGAACAAAGAGAAGGTTTACTCAAAAGTAAGTTAATTGGACAAAAGAAGCAAGGAGGAATCTGGCGTGATTACGAAAACCAAAAAGATATCTCGCTTCACTTGATTTGACATACCACTCATTGGGTCTATCTCGAAATTTTGTATCTTAGCAATCAAATATATTTCTCTTGACGAATCGTCATGATTAGACTATTATCTAATTAGATAATCGTCTAATATAGATGAGTATCTAAAATGAAAACGGTTTGAGACATTAAGAGCGGTGCGATTGTTTTCGTCCATAAAGCGATTGATGTGGCGTTTTAGGATAAGGCTACTATGGTTGACCTGCAGCGATCGTTTGATAGCGAAGAAGATCGGGTGGTAAGCGCCTTAATACCTCAATTTCCCAGCGAGCAAAGCCAAACTTTATCCATTGAACAATTGCTCCTGGCTTTTCCAAGGGTGCGCTCTTGGTTTCCCCGCCTCGCTCAACTGATTAAAATCCTAGTGGGGGAACCGACGAACACGAACTTGCCAGATGTAAATCAAGAGACTCCATGATGGATCAATCTGACCAAAGAGGTCCGAACTTGCTTTGGGATTTTGGCACGGCATACGATCTGTTTATTAGCCTTAAGGTGCTTCACGACCCTGCCAGCGTTGGTTTACGTCCTTCTTGGGCGGCAGGAGTGCGTTCCCGTTTTCCCCAGAACGAACGCAAGTTTNTGGAAGAGATATATACCTTCTTTTGGATGCCCCTGCATTGGGTCTATTCCCTTCCCCAACCAAAAGATGTTGCCACGGCTTTGTTTGCTTTGCGTCAAATACCGCCTTCAGAACGCTTGGCAGCTCTGTCTCTTTCGCCAGAGGTGCCATCTGAACTTCAAGAACGTCTGCGAACCATCCAAACCAGCCGCAAATACGATGAAGCCGATATTGAAGCGATAAAGGCAGTTGACAAAGCGAAAGGGTATCCGTCATCCCAGATACAGGTCAAAGGTCTGCTTCATTGGTGGGCAAATGCCGAAGAATTCGGCGAGCGTTATTTAAACGCCTTGTTGGTTTATCACCAAGTCTTTTTTGCTGAAGAAGAACGGCGCATTGAATTGCCTTTACGTCTGTCGTTGCAAAGAGCTCAATTGCTAGCAGAAAAGCTGCCCCTAGAGCAACTGATTGTCGAGCTCTCCCAGGGGGTGGAATTTGACCGCTCTTTCTTTACGCCAAACCTGATCCTAGCCCCTGCCTATTGGTCAACACCGTTATTGCTCTATCTTGAAATCGATGATACAACGCGCCTGATTCTGTTTGGAGGGAGGCCAGCGGGTGACTCCTTAATTCCCGGCGAGCCAGTCCCAGAAGGCTTGATGAGAGCGTTGAAA
>JAOAHK010000429.1 GCA_026415275.1 Anaerolineales bacterium | reverse complement strand
GTATTTATGAAGTCTTGCGCCTGCAATTAGCGCGCAACCTACTAGAACCGGCTCTTGGCAAAGAAATCACCGAGCAATGGCTGGGCAAAGCTTTCAACCCGGTCTTGATGACCTTGCACGAATTTTTCGGGCATGATATTACCTTGCTATTGCGTCTTCTGGATGAACCGCAAAATTGGTGGGTTGAGCAGGCTGGAGGTTTGACAATTTGGGTCGAGCGTAGCCTGAAGGAAACAGCAAAGATTTTGACCGAAAAACTTGGAAATGACTGGCGTAACTGGCAATGGGGCAAATTGCACGGCGCAGTGTTTCCGCATCCTTTGGGGTTGCAAAAGCCGCTCGATCAAGCCTTCAACCGTGGTCCCTATCCCATTGGTGGCGATGCTGATACTCCATGTCAAACGGCTTATTTGCCCCATCAGCCCTATCAGAACAATGCCTGGGCGCCGTCTTTTCGCATGGTTGTTGATTTAAGCGACTTTGGTCAGTCGGTTACCATTGCTCCGCCGGGTCAATCGGGTCACATTGGAAACCAACACTATGATGACCTGATCGAACCCTGGCTGCGCGGAGCGTATCATCCGATGTTGTGGAAACGGGATGACATTGAAGCAAATGCAGAGGGAAAACTAATTCTAAGAAAAAATAACTAAAAATCATCCTTGACTAAATAATTTATATTCTTTATAATACTATTTTGTCTATTGGATGATTATACGGTTGATTACACGCCTTGGCTGGCGAGATGTGGTTATGCTCTCGTTCAGAGAGATTACCTGCCAGAAGCGGGGCTTTTATCGTTTAAGTGAGAACTGTTGATGCTGTCAGGAGTCGTTTATGGCTGTTTTGCCGACCAAATCTTACGCTCGAATTGATGTCAAGTTAGAACTGCCAACCTTAATTGAGGTTCAGCTTGATTCCTTCCGCCGATTGAAAGAAGAAGGATTGGCGGACTTGTTTAACGAAATCTCGCCAATAGAGTCCTATAACAAAGGGATGCGCTTGCATTTTCCAAGCAAGAGCAAATTATCTGCCGAATGGGGTTTGAAATATTGGTTTGGTAAGCCCAAGCACTCGATAGAGGAATGCGTTGAGCGCGATCTGACGTATGCTAGTCCCCTTTATGTCAGCGTTTTGCTGGAAGGTCCAGAAATCCGAGAGCCGATCAAGCAGGATATCTTTTTGGGCGACTTTCCCGAAATGACGGAGAAGGGTACATTTATCATCAACGGCACGGAGCGCGTGGTTGTCTCTCAGTTGATCCGCTCGCCGGGGGTTTACTTCGAGGCAGTTCCTGACCGCACCACCGGGCGCCGCTTAGCCATGGCAAAGCTAATCCCCGATCGCGGTGCTTGGATGGAGTTCGAAACACGTAAATCTGATTATCTTACCTTGCGCTTCAACCGCAAACGCACGGTGCCGGTCACTATTTTCTTGCGCGCCTTGGCCGCCGTTAAGGATGCTAACACAGGCTATCCTTCCCCTATTGAAAAGGGCACTGACGAAGAACTGCTGACATTGTTTGGCAATGTGGATAACAATCCAGATCGGCTTTATATCCCTTCAACCTTTGCTCAAGAGCCGGAATGGGATCTCTCGCATGGTTTGACCATCGCCGAAGCAGCTTTGCTGGAGTTTTTCAAGCGCATGCGCCCCGGAGATCCAGCCACGCTTGAAAACGCGCGCGAATTTTTGGAAGAACAACTGTTTGACCAACGTCACTATGATCTTGAGCGGGTTGGTCGCTATAAACTCAACCAAAAGCTGGACTTGCGCGATATTGTTCCCATGCAAATCCGCACCGTGACCAAGTGGGATATTGTGCGCTTAGTCGAGCGAATGATCATGATAAATAACAACATGGTCGCCCCGGATGATATTGACCATTTGGGTAACCGTCGTATTAGATCAGTGGGTGAGTTGCTGCAAAATCAATTTAGAATTGGTTTGTCCAGAATGGAAAGGGTAATCAGAGAAAGAACTGTCTC
>JAOAHK010000428.1 GCA_026415275.1 Anaerolineales bacterium | reverse complement strand
GGAGAATATAAATCAGGAAACTGGCATGACCGCAAACCTCATTCACCTCACCATTGACGGACTTCCTACTCAAGCCCCGCCCGGCACAACCATTCTGAAGGCTGCGCAGCAATTGGGCATCGAAATCCCTACCATCTGCTATCACGATTATTGCACGGCAAACGCCTTATGCCGCATCTGCGTCGTCGAGGTCAAAGGAGCGCGAGTGTTAGTGCCGGCTTGCACAGCGACGGTTCAGGAAGGGATGGAAGTAAACACCAGAAGCGAGCGTGTGCAGCGAGCACGGCGTGTGATCTTAGAGATGCTCTACTCCACCGTGGACTTGTCGGAAGCACCCGAGATCGAAACCATGGCAAACGCTTACGGGGTGGATCGAGCGCGCTTCCCCGAAGCCGAGCCGCGCCATCCGCCGCTGATCGACGATAACCCAATGTATATCCGCGATTACGCCAAATGCGTGCTGTGTTGGCGTTGTGTGCAGGTCTGCGCCGAAGATGCCCAATATACCTATGCCATCAACTTCAAAGGGCGCGGCTATGAGACGCAGATCAGCACCTTTTACGAAGTGCCGATGCCCGAGTCAACTTGTGTCTTCTGCGGGCAGTGTATTGGCGTTTGCCCTACGGGGGCGTTGAAATTCAAACGGCAACACCTCTTGGAAGTCGGCTATGCCATTGAAGACATCTTGCAGATGACCCGCTCAGAACGCAGCGGGCGCCGCCGCCGAGAAGAACGCAGCATATAGGAGGTTTCGTTATGCTCAGCCCCGACCGAATCGTCCCCACTGTTTGCCCCTTCTGCGGTGTGGGTTGCAACCTGGAACTGCACGTCAAGGACGATTTTATCTACCACGTCTCGGCGCCATTTGACTCGCCGGTCAATCACGGCAATTTGTGCGTCAAAGGGCGCTTCGGTGGCGATTTTCTCTATCACCCCAAACGGGTGACCACGCCGCTGATACGCAAGAAGCCCCAAAAGCCGGGCGAACGTACCCAAGCCTTCGATTTAGACGAGTGGCAGGCAGTCTCGTGGGACGAGGCCTTGGACCTGGTCGCAGGGCGGTTGGTGGAGATTTATCACAACCACGGGCCAGATGCGATGGCTGTCTATTGTTGCGCTAAAGCCACCAACGAGGATAACTACCTTTTGCAAAAGCTTTATCGCGCCCTCTTCCGCACCAACAATGTCGACCACTGCACGCGCTTATGTCATGCCGCCAGCGTGGTGGCACTGCAGATGGCAATTGGCTCCTCAGCAATGAGCAATACCGCTGCCGAAGTCATTGAAAACGATGTTTTCATCCTCACTGGCTCGAACCCCACTGAAAATCACCCCATCATCGCCTTGCAGATGAAAGCCGCTGTACGCAAATATGGAGCAAGGCTGATCGTGGTAGACCCGCGGCGAATCGAGATGGTCGATTACGCCACCCTATATCTGCCGCTCAAACCGGGTACCGATGTGCCACTCTTTTCGGCGATGGCTCACGTTATCCTCAAAGAGGGCTTATACAACCGCAAGTTTATCGAACAGCGCACCGAGAATTTTGAGGCGTTTGCAGCTTCGATGGAAAAATTTACCCCTGAAGTGGCAGAAGAAATCAGCGGTGTGCCTCGACACTTGATCATCGAAGCAGCCCGCATGTATGCCACAGCGCGCAATGCAGCCATCTATTGGGCGTTGGGCATCCCCGAATCGACACACGGAACAGCAAACGCATTGAGTTTGGTCAATCTCGCCCTGCTCACCGGGCACATTGGGCGGCGCGGTACTGGTCTGAACCCGCTGCGCGGACAAAACAACGTACAAGGCGCATCGGATATGGGCGCCATGCCATGGCACTACCCAGGCTATCAGCGCGTTGATAACGAGGAAAATGCTCAGCGCTGGGAGAAATTGTGGAACTTAGAACCAGGAGCGTTGAGTCGCCGCTTGGGCTTAACCACCACCGAAATCCTCAGCGCTGTCGGTCCTAACGGTGTGCGCGCCCTCTATA
>JAOAHK010000427.1 GCA_026415275.1 Anaerolineales bacterium | reverse complement strand
TGTGAGTCCATCGCATAAGCATAACCAAAGGGGGGCAGTGTTCTAAATTACTGCTCTGTGTGCTTTGCGGTCAAAAACTTTTTGCAGTGAAATCATCTTGTATGATAAGACATGGAATTGATGACACAGGCGTTGACTTTGATGTTTCTCTGCTAGCTCAGGGGTGCGCATTCAAATTCAGACCGATGCTTGAGAGGCTGCCTTTGTCAAACGTGTGGCAAAATGTGTAATTTTTGGGGGTTCGATTGTCACTTGCCTCGCTTGCCGACGTGTTTGAGGGAAAATCTGGGCTGGGCAAGACCCACTCCGAAAGGGATGCCAAAAACAAAAAAGACCCTGCAGACATCACCCGGTCGATCGAAGCACATCCCAGAATTACGCAGCCCAGTCTCCGCCGAGATTGTACATCGCCTAGAATAGAAAGCGCCACCCTATCAGTCGCTATATTCAAAAACATACAACGAGAAATCCCATGCTGCTTGATAACCCGCTTTTTCCAGCGCCTGTAAGATCGGCGACTGCAAGGGGGCAATCCAGGCGGCTTTTTGGCAACCGTTCTGCGCAGCGAAGTGAGCAAAATCAATCAAGACCTCAGCTAGGTCTTGCGGCTCGCAAGCTACCCAGCGAAGCATCCAGCTCTTGATCCCGTCTTCGTCATCCTCATCTGCGCAGACCAAAGCGGCATTACCTCGCCACCCGTACGCTTGAGCAGCGGTAACATAGCGTTTCAGATAGGCAAGGCGTGGATTCGCCCACTGCCAGCCCAAGTCGATCAGGCTGAAACACAATGGGAGGAGATGGCTTTCGGTAGCAAACGCAAAGGCGGTTTCCAGTTCGTCAGCTTGGATCAATCGAAAAGCATCTGCATTCCCATTGAGTTTGGTGGGCTTCTCAAAAGCAGCAAACTCGGCTACTTTCTGAAAACCCAACTTGTCACAAATGCGGTGAACGGCGATGCGCTTGGAGGCAGTTGCCAAGCGAATGGCGCCTTTTCCCAGCGCTCGCCAACGCTCCATCAGATACCGATGGATGTGGGTGGCAAATCCACGCCCCTCGAAATCGGGATGGACGCGTAACCCTTCAAGCCACCATTCATCTTCTGCTAGGCGGGTCAGCTTTCCCATGCCAGCAATGCGACTTCCGTATTCCGCTACAGCCAAGAAACCCTCAGCATCCGCCAGCCAATCTCGCCAGACAAAAGGAATGTAATCGTGACCGTTCCATATGCGGCGCGTAAGTTCCAAGATAGCCGGTGTGTCCAGCGGAAGCGCAGCGCGACAAACTAACTCAGCCGGGCTTGGTGATTCTGTGAACGCAAAAGGTGTCATGCCTCAGGAAAAACCTGATTGAGAATTTCGGGCGCATAGGTGGCAACCATCTGCGAGGAGAGCCCGTTGGCGCGACAGATTTCAGCATATAGATTGGCGCTCGGCCGCCGAGTGCGCTGTTGTGTTTTCTCGTCCAACGCCCATAGCCCGAACCGCTGCGTCCAACCCCGCTCCCACTCGAAATTATCGACCAGCGACCAATGGAAATAACCTTTGATGGGAATGTTGAAGTTTACCGCTTTCCAAAGTTGGTGAATATGCGCGGCAAGGTAGCGTGGACGCAGGCGGTCTTCTGAGTCGTTCACGCCGTTCTCGGTAATGATTATCGGCAGGTTAGCCTTTTGTGCCCACTGAATGGCGCGGAAAAAGCCCAAGGGTTCATTGGCGATGAACGCCCCCTCGCTGACATCCGCTCCTTCGGGGAAAAAACGCCGCGCAAACACTTCTGCAGCTTTGGTCAGATCAAAGGCAACCCGAGAGCGGGTGTAATAATTCAAACCCAAGAAGTCTTGCGTGCCTTTGGCTTCGGGCACGTTGCGCCGAAAGACCAAGACGTTTAGCTTGCCGTTGGTTAGCGGTTGGGTGATCATCTCATTGAGGGCTTTGTGAAGGGTATTTGTTGCCCATTGGTCAAGCGGCGACCACGCTTTGGCAGGGAGCAAATCCTGATAGTGATGCGC
>JAOAHK010000426.1 GCA_026415275.1 Anaerolineales bacterium | reverse complement strand
CCACACCAGATGTGGATGCCATTGTTGATGACTATATCCACAACGTGGTGAATCCGGACTGGTTAAAATTTGGACTCGATTGGACGCATAATAGATGCGAGAGAATGAACATCGCTATGCGCTGGTGGGGACACCAATGGTTATATAATGAAGAAGAACTTCTACGGTTGGCTCAACTTTCAGGATTGCGCTATCGAGGACGATTTGCTGTAGGTGAAAGCCAAATCCCAGAATTCAGGGGTTTAGAGCATCGGCAAGCATCACGTTTGATCCTTGAATTTGAAAAACCTGACTTAACGAAGACTACTTTTTCCCCTCCTTTGGTAAGTGTACTGATTCCAGCCTGGAATCCACGCTATTTTGGTGAGGCATTATCAAGCGTACTTAGCCAAACTTATCAGCCACTCGATATTGTGATCGGTGACGATTGTCGTAGTTCAGAAATTGAAGAAATTACGAATAAGCTTTCTAGAGGTGATCAACGGGTTCGCTATATCCATAACCCTGAGCGTCTCGGTGGTCGTAAAAACATACTTAATCTCCTGAGGCTGGCCAAGGGGGATTTTATCAAATTTTTGAATGATGACGATCGGCTTGAACCTCATTGTATAGAACGTCTTTTGACTGCTTTGCTCGCTTGTCCAGGAGCAACTCTTGCTACCTCACGCCGCCAACAAATTGATGTAAACAGCCATCCTTTGCCGGACATTATCGACACTCTGCCAGTAGTTGAACAAGATTCTGAAATCAGAGGAATCGACTTAGCTACTCTATTGCTAACAAGTGGCCGTAACTTTATTGGTGAACCATCGACTGTGCTTTTTCGCAAAGCAGCACTTGCTCATATCACACCCAACCCAATGAGCTTTGACGGAAAAGAAATATACGGAATCAATGATGGTGCAATGTGGATCAATCTTGCCCTACGCGGTTCTTGCATCTATTTAGTCGAGCCCTTGTCTTCATTCCGTCGCCACCCTGAACAATATCAAGTTCTGATGCATGAAGAAGTAGGAGAGTCTGTACGTGCTGGCCTTAAAATTATGCGTTCTTCATGGGAACGCCTCGGTCTTGCACGCCATTGCATACCAAACCATCTATCAGTACGTTCAGTAGGTTCGAAAGGCCAATGGAGACATGTTGAAGTCAATCATTTTGGAGTGGAATATCGCTTTGTTAACGCTCCACCATCTAAGACAAAACCATCTTCCGTAATTGAAGAGAACAAAAGTTCGACAGCAGAAAAGAAGCCCGAATATGTTGTCGGATTGCGCGCGATTGCTTTTTACTCCCCTCAGTTTTACCCGATTCCTGAAAATGATCAATGGCGGGGCAAAGGATTTACTGAATGGCACCACGTGACCAAAGCAGTTCCACTTTTTGAAGGACACTATCAACCTCATTTACCCACTGAATTAGGATTCTATGATCTTAGATTGCCACAAGTTTTACAAGACCAGGCTGAGCTTGCCCGGCGTTATGGCATACACGGGTTTTGTTATTATTACTACTGGTTTAACGGAAATCGCCTTATAGAGACACCTATCGATAATATGCTAAAATCCGGGAAGCCTGACTTCCCGTTTTGCTTATGTTGGGCTAACGAAAATTGGGCACATCAAGGCGATGACGACAAATATGGTTTGATAGAGCAAACATACAATGAAGTTAACGCTCATCGAATTATCCACGATTTACTACCGTTCCTTCTAGACCGTCGTTACATCAGGATAGAAAACAAACCTCTGCTCTTAGTGGAGAGGGCTGATTTGATTCCTAATGTCTTTCAGATGTTAAGCATTTGGCGGTCAGAAGCTAAGTCAACAGGTATAGATGATCTCTATCTAGTTTGTGTCGAGTCATCTAGAATCCACGATCCTGAATTATTGGGGTTTGATGCAGTTTGCGAGTGTCCTCCCTATCTCTTTGAAAAAGATCACATTATTTCCCAAGAAAAAATGAAGTTCTACAAGGATTTTCGAGGGAATATATTAGATTACCAGTCCTATGC
>JAOAHK010000425.1 GCA_026415275.1 Anaerolineales bacterium | reverse complement strand
CCCTCGTCAATTGCTGCGAGGTAAATGGGTACATCAGGATGTCTTTCTTGCAGGAACTTTATCCCCTCAGGCGCGCCGAGGATACCCATGAACTTTATGTTGCGAACTCCCCAATTCTTGAGGATATCAACGGTGGCAACAGCAGAACCACCTGTAGCTAACATCGGATCGAGGACGATACAGACCGATACCGTAGGTTCGATAGGCAATTTGTTATAGTATTCAACCGGTTTGAGCGTCTTTTCATCTCGGTAGAGTCCGATGTGCCACACTTCAGCAGAGGGTAAAAGTTCCCAAACTCCATCAACCATCCCGAGTCCAGCACGTAATATCGGCACCAAGCCAACGTTTTCTTTTAGTTCTGCTCCATTAGTGCGCGCTAAGGGAGTTTGAACCGGTCGTGGACGTAGTTGCAAATCCTGAGTGGCTTCATAGGTGAGTAGAGTGGAAATTTCCTTGATTAGCTCTCGAAAGGTGCGATGGTCCGTGGTGTGATCGCGCAATAAAGTCAGTTTATGCGCAACAAGGGGATGACCCGATACAAAAATAGACATTTATTGCTCCCAGTAAGAAAATACAACCCGTTTTCGACAAACAACAATTTGTTATCTTCTTGAAGATTACGTATTGTTTGGCTGTTTTTCATACCACGCCAAGATTGTGCAGAAGTATTACGTTTGAGATAGGATACTAGCGAATCAGAAAGCATATTGCGGTTGAGTTTATTATAATAGATTACGGGTTATAATCGTCGCTATGACAGAGCAACCTGAACGGATGGTCGATCCAAGTTCTAAGTTTGAGGATCGTTTCGACCTCACCATGCGTCCGCAATACTTGGCGGATGTGATCGGTCAGGAGCGGGTGAAGGAAAATCTGCGTATCCTTATTGATGCGGCCTCAAAGCGCGGTGATCCGCTGGAACATGTTCTATTCTACGGTCCGCCAGGTTTGGGGAAAACAACCTTGGCGCATGTAATCGCCAATGAAATGAAGGTGAACATCAAAGTAACTTCCGGTCCGGCTATTGAACGACCCGGAGATTTAGCGGCGATCTTAACTAACCTTCGTGCTGGTGATGTGTTTTTTATTGATGAGATCCATCGTTTAGGTAGAGCCGTGGAAGAAATTTTGTACCCGGCAATGGAAGATTTTGCCCTTGACTTTGTGGTGGGAAAAGGCCCTTCTGCCCGATCAATTCGCTTAAAACTCCCTCGATTTACTGTTGTCGGTGCAACCACCCGCTTGGCATTGGTGACAGCTCCACTCAGAGC
Source organism: Anaerolineales bacterium (assembly GCA_026415275.1). Taxonomy (GTDB): domain Bacteria; phylum Chloroflexota; class Anaerolineae; order Anaerolineales; family UBA4823; genus NAK19. Next base: position 740 of record JAOAHK010000425.1, on the reverse strand, counting down.
AAGATTTGGTGCTGTCTTTCGTTTGGATTATTATGATGTCGATGCAATTATGGCGATTGTTGCAAGAGCTGCTCAACATTTGAACATTCAAATCGATGGTGAGGGGATGCAAGAAATTGCTTGTCGGGGAAGAGGCACACCTCGAGTTGCCTTGCGTCTTTTGCGACGGGTTCGGGATTATGCGACCGTGCGTGCAAACGGCATCATCACCCGTCAGATTGCCTGTGAAGCTTTGGACCTTCTTGATATCGACTCTTTAGGCTTAGATGACATTGATCGTCGCGTTTTGCGGACAATTATTGAGAAGTACAATGGTGGACCAGTTGGCTTAAGCACGATCGCTGCTTCCTTAAGCGAGGAAGCAGATACAATTATGGACGTAGTCGAGCCCTACTTGCTTCAATTAGGGATGATTGAGCGCACTCCTCAAGGACGTGTAGTGACTCGTATAGCCTATGAGCATTTGGGGTGCGATTATCCGAATGAAACTCCTTTGCAACCGACATTATTTTAGCTTTGTGGAGGTGAGATCAAACCATGGCAACCCAAATGGCTAAATGGTTGATTGGCATTGGATTATTCTTCGTGATCCTCGGGGGGATTGTCTTGATTGCCAACCGGTTGGGGCTTGGAGGAATTAAACTGCCTTTGGGAAGGTTACCCGGCGATATTCGGATACAGGGAGATAATTTCACTTGTTTTATCCCTATTGCCAGCTCTATATTACTCTCCATTCTTCT
>JAOAHK010000424.1 GCA_026415275.1 Anaerolineales bacterium | reverse complement strand
GTATTGCTCCGTAGGAATAAAGTCGATATCTCCATAAAAAGAGAATTCTCGCTCTTTACGCAACCAAGCAGAAATTTTTGCCATTTGTTTTGCCTGCGAAGCAACATCCTCGGGCAGGCGGTCTTGGTTATCGAGCAGGATCGATCCCACATCATGCCATTTGGGGGGATCAATGCCGAGATAGCGTAAGATCCCCTTTAGGGCTAATTCGACAATCTCTTGCGCTTCTCGCACAACATCGGAGTAAGCCTCTTCGGCCAAAAGGACCGGGAGGATTTTCAGACGCTTTTGGGCTTTTTCTAAATACGCCTTGGCGAGAGACACACTCATCATATCTCGAACACTTCTCCCGGGCGATAATCCGGCTTGAGATCCCAATACCAGGCGTTGCCCAGCCAGATCCGCTTTGCCCCCAATTTGCGCAACCGCTCGCGAAGGCTTTCTAGAAAGCGCTCAAAAAAGTTATTGCGATCAAAGAGCAGGATAGCATCTTCGGTCATATCTAAGAATAAAAGGCTGCCAACTTGAACTTCTGCAGGGGTTTTGAAGACCGGAGAAAGCTCAAAATGGAAATTAAACTCTTCTCTTAATTGCCATTCGATGCTGAGGAACTCCTGCACACGGGGAATACGACCTTTAGGTAAATCCTCTGCCACAATCAGAAAGTCCACGTCGGACTCGGGAGTGGCTGTCCCCCGCCCCAGCGAACCATAAATGACCAAACTCACTAGACGCTCTCCATAGTGAGCATGGCAGAGCTGGGATAACCGCTCAATCAAGCGATCATACGGGGCAGGAAAAGGGCGTTTGTCCTTCACAGATTTATTATACTCGGTGGATGACTACTCTCGGTTTACGGTTGTCAGCTAGAGTTTTAGGTTCCGAGTATTGGGTTGTGAGCTTTGTGTGGAGAAGGTCTCTGATGTCATGAGTTTTGCTCAACCGCCTTGCGCCCATCGTCTGAGACAATGCTAGCGGTTCCCCTACGGTTGGCGCCATCGGGCAAAAGAAAGCCTTGGTCTTCGAGATATTGAATGATCAAACGGGCATTCTCCTCAGCGGTGTGGTTAACTGTATCGAGGGTGATCTCAGGGTCAATCGGCGGTTCATAGGGATCATCGACGCCAGTGAAGCCGGTGATCTGACCGCGGCGGGCGCGTGCATATAAGCCCTTAACATCGCGCGCTTCGCAGACTTCAATTGGAGTATCGACGAACACCTCAATAAAGCGTTCATCGCCAACCATTTTACGCACCTCTTCGCGGGTAGCCCGGTAGGGGCTGATCGCAGCGCAGATAACCGTGCCACCATGGCGGGCGATCTCACCGGCCACGAAACCGATGCGCAAAATGTTGGTATCGCGATCTTCGCGAGAAAAGCCCAATCCTTTGGAGAGGTGGGTACGTACGACATCGCCGTCCAGCAAGGTCACTTGGCGGCCGCGCTCCATCAGCAGGGAGGTGAGGATCTCGGCAGTAGTAGATTTGCCTGCGCCGCTTAGACCAGTGAACCAGATGCACACGCCTTGGCGGTGGCGGGGTGGATACATCTGTTGCAAAATTTCAGCGGTTTCCTTGCGCGTGAACCATTCAGGCAGTTCTTTTCCTTTTGCCAAGTACTCTTCGCGCACCTGCGTTCCTGAGATAGACAAAGTACGCATTTCATCGGAGATTTTACTCACCTCCTCATAGCGGTCTTCGTCGGGCAGATAGATCAATTCCTTGAACTGCACCGGCTTTACACCAAGCTCTTCAGCATATTGTTCTAACATTAACTGCGCTTCATACGGACCATAAAATGGCCGTCCATGGCTATCGTTGCCTGGACCGGCATGGTCACGCCCGATAATGAAGTGGTTTGCCCCATAATTGCGGCGGATGATGGCGTGCCAGAGAGCTTCTTTCGGACCCGCCATGCGCATGGCAAGCGGCAACAAGCTCAAAACAGTGCGCTTGGGATCATAATAGTTCTCCACTAAAGCGCGGTAGACGCGCACGCGGGTATAGTGATCAACATCACCGGGTTTGGTCAAACCGACCACCGGGTGGATCAGCAG
>JAOAHK010000423.1:1774-2106 GCA_026415275.1 Anaerolineales bacterium | reverse complement strand
GCTCTGGCGCGTGCCCTGGTGACCCACCCGCGCGTCTTGTTGTTGGACGAACCATTAGGAGCCCTCGATAAGAAATTGCGCACCCAAATGCAAGTCGAACTGCGCCAACTTCAACAATCGTTGGGAATCACCGCCATCTTCGTCACCCACGACCAAGAAGAAGCTTTAACTCTTGCCGACCGTATCGCGGTCATGGACCAGGGGAGGATTTGCCAGGTGGGAGAACCATCTGCGGTTTATGAGCGGCCGGCAAGTCTGTTCGTTTCCAATTTTCTAGGGCAATCCAATATCTTCCGAGGTGTTCTCACCCAAATCAAAGCAGAATGCGCTTA
>JAOAHK010000423.1:0-1764 GCA_026415275.1 Anaerolineales bacterium | reverse complement strand
CCTGGCGTAAAAACAAACAAGTCGGTGAGCAAGCTCTCTTGGTCGTTCGCCCAGAAAAAATTCACCTTTCCCTTACACCTTCTGGAGCCGATAATGAGATGCAAGGGAAAATTGTCCATCGCATTTATCTTGGAACCAACACGACTTATCTTGTGGAGTTACAAGATGAAGAGGTGGTCACAGCCTTTGTCCAAAACAGGGGCGATAAGGCGGAGTTCGAGCAGGGTGAAAAGGTCTATTTAAGTTGGGCAGCAGAGAATTGCTTTTTGCTTGACGAAGTTTCGCAGGACGGTTGCTGAAAATGAAAGCCTGGCAGATCGAACGTCAGATGCGGTTGGAAGCCCTCCCCCCGAAAAATCCTCGCGCACAAGGCTGGCAGGAACATTTACAGAGGCCCTCGACCGATGACAAACTGTTGCAATTTTGGTACAGTGAAGTGCCCGCTTCGGGGGCACCGACTTCGCTATGCGTTGGGATGGTGCAATCGTTGGCAAACAAGGGTTATCAGGTGGATGAGGCAGAAGGATACCTGTTGGGCGGCTTAGAGCTTGCCCATCAAGCCAACACACCGGAATTAAAGGCGCTTACTGCTGAACTAATGGAGAAACTTCACCAAGCCCCAATTGATCCATCTCATCCTTATCATCAGTTCGATCATCCATCAGAATGGCTCGAAATCCGGGCTTCGATGGATCAGTCTGTGGTAAGGAAGAAACCTTCCCAGACCGTTGATCTTGAAAAGAAAATTTTCCAAGGCTGGCAAGGACAAATTGCCGGTGCAGCCTTTGGTTCTCCGTTAGAAGGTTACTCAGGTGGGCAAATCCGTAGCGTCTATGGAGTTGTAGATTCTTACCTAACAACCCCCGAAACCCTCAACGACGATGTGGTTTATGAACTTGTCTTTCTCGATGCGCTCGAAAAGTACGGGCAAACCCTCAATTCGCGGCTGTTAGCGCTGGAATGGCTGCGAAAAATTCCCTATGCCTACTCTGCCGAAGAGGTTGCCCTGAAAAACCTTCAGGAAGGCATCTTTCCGCCGCAATCGGGTGCATGGCGCAATCCGTATTCGGATTGGATTGGCGCCCAGATGCGAGGTATGATCTGTGGCATGATCGCTGCCGGGAATCCGCTCGAAGCCGCTCGTTTTGCCCATCTTGACGCGGTGATTTCGCACTCGGCAAACGGCGTTTACGGGGAAATGTTTTCCGCGGTGCTGACTTCGTTGGCGTTCATCGAATCCGATCTCCCCGCTCTACTGGAGCAAGCGATTGCCTACCTGCCTCAGCAAAGTGAATACTGCGCAGTGGTAAAGGAAATTTTGGAGACATTAAAGGCTGCTTCTGATGCGGAGCTGGCATGGCAGATTTTGGATCGGCGCTTTGAAACCCATCATTGGATTCATGCTTACCCCAACATCGCTGCGGTTTTATTTGCCCTTTGGTATGGTGAAGGCGAGATGACCAATAGCTTTGCTCTGCTGGCAACAGCAGGATTGGATGTGGATTGTAACGGGGGATTGGTGGGGACGGTTCTTGGGATTCGCGGGGGAGTCCCTCATGAATGGATAGACCCGCTGCAAGATACCCTCGAAACGTATCTGCGGGGCAATGAAAGGCTCTCGATCGAAGCCCTTGCCCGGCGCACCGAACCGCGCCTCGGACTTGGAGACGTAATAGCGGTACCTGCGCCCGTTCTTCTCCGAGTAGGTCGGATACATCCGCTCGCCAGAGGGGGTGTACAGCAACCCGCGCAGCAGCGCGTCGT
>JAOAHK010000422.1 GCA_026415275.1 Anaerolineales bacterium | reverse complement strand
GTCGCTTGCTGAGTTTTACCGGGAGCGGGTGCTTTCGTTTCCAGAGCGGCACCGGCGCCGGCTGCCGGCAGTGAAGGCAGGAGCTGAGATCAAAATTGAGCCGGGGCTTTTCGGCTGGCGGGTGGTGGTATCCCGGCGCGCTTTGCCCTGCTTAAGATCGCTGGCGATCCGAATAAATGCACTGATTGCGGCGCCTGCACGAAGATGTGCCCGATGGACATCGATATCCCCGCTTATCTCCAGAAAGGGCAGCGTGTCCTTTCTACCGAGTGTGTTTTCTGCCTGGAATGCATCAATGTATGTGCCAAGGGCGCGCTGACGGTCAGCTTCGCTTTTGACGGAGTTAAGCACTAAAATTGGACGTCTTAGCGATCAATTTTCTTCTCTTTCTGCTTTGTGCGTTCCCGCTGATCAGCTTTGGACTGTTGATCTGGGTGGGGTACCGCAGAAAAACACACATCCTTGAAACCGCCTCCCTTGAGCCGCTCTTCCTGCGGCAGGGCTTCAGAAAAGCCTCCATTTATCAATACCTGATCGAGCAGACGTTATACATCTTGACCAAGCAGAACTATACCGTCACCCTCTCCCTGCGGGATTTGCCATTTGAAGACCCTTTTGACCCATCGCGCAACCTGCTGACTTTCTTGGTCTTTACGGTTCAAATGCCCCTGCGCGGGCGGTTTTTGATCCGCACCCCAAATCTCGAAGAGGCGGAAAACAATTTACTCGATGAACCCGATTGGCGGCCGCAACCCTCCGAAATCCTGCGACCTTTCGGGTTACGGGTAATCAGCGCACCTCAAAACCTTTCCGAGCTGGAACGTCGCCTTCAACTTCCCGCTGTTCAAAGTCCACTCAGCGACCTGACGCAAAGCGGGCAGCCATTTTTTATTTACGCAGCTATTGACCATTATGTACAACTCGGCTTTGGGCTGAAACAACCTACCCCTGAACAAGTACGACGTTGGATTGAGACCACTGCCCAATTCGTGAGCGCATTTTACGAGCCGAGCCTGTTGAGCGCCTCGAAATCGCAAGCCTCGTTGCGCTGGGTGTGGATGGCAACCGTCTTTGGGGTGATGGTTTTGTTTTTCCTCGGCTTTATAATCTTTTTGTTTGCAGGTGCTCCCTAAACAGTACTAGGAGATCTGAGGGGAGTTTATGAGAGAATCAGAGAGATCAGTTTCGCCTTGATTCAGAGGTACAATAAAAGAAAAGGAAATTCACAATAAACTACCCTCGACCACGTTTTTCTCGCACCGTTGCTGTCCTTTCCCTTTTGACCGCGCTTCTGGCGTCAGCTTGTGCAACATCGGGGCTTTTCTGGCATTCTCCGGGCAAGCCGATCCCCTTTCAAAGCGCTTCTGGCGAGAAGATTGAACTCTACGGCAGAGGCTTGTATCGTTACGACTGGGCGTTCAAAGTGCCTATCCAGCAAGGGACGGATGCAGTGATCTTATTGATTGGTGTGCCGCTTCTGCTTGCTCTTCTGCTTCTGGCACAGCGCGGCTCACTGAGAGCGAGACTCCTGCTCGTTGGCACGTTGGCTGTCTTTTTCTACAATGCCTCCTCGACAGTCTTCGGTATCGCTTTCAATCCGCTTTTTCCTGTCTATGTGGGCTACTTTTCTGCTGCTCTTTTTGCATTGATCCTTGCCTTTCGGGAATTGGATTTCCAAGAGATGTCCAAGCAGTTTTCATCCGCTATCCCGCTTCGGGGGACGGCGATCTTTTTGGTGATTGCGGCGCTTTCCACTTCCGTTTGGCTATTCGAGATCGTCCCTGCACTGCTATCGGGGAAAGCACCCGCTACGTTGGGAAGTTACACCACCGAAGTAACGGCTGTCTTAGATTGGGGGATCGTGGCGCCGCTGTTCCTGTGGATAGCCATCTCCTTGCTTCGCCGCCGTCCCTTTGCTATTGTAGTTGCACCGATCCTGACCTTCTTCATGGTCATGGTGGGGGTGGTTGTACTGGGTCAGCGGCTGATGCAAGCCGCTCAAGAAGAAACTGTTACCCTCGTCGAGACAGGGGTGTATGTGTTACCGTTCATCCTGCTCAGCGGGATTGGGACAGTGTTCCTGGTCAAGTATTTGCGAGAACTGCATCCGAAGCAGATTTAAGCTAGTTATGATAGCCC
>JAOAHK010000041.1 GCA_026415275.1 Anaerolineales bacterium | reverse complement strand
GAGCAACGGATCATGGTTGTGCTCTTCAACGAGGAGAAGATCGGTTTGCAGGTCGACTCGGTCACGCAAGTGCTGCGCGTGCCGCTCTCGGCGATTGAGCCACCGCCGCCGCTTGTCACCGCTTTTGTCCACTCGGCTTTTGTGACAGGCATAGCCAAGGTTGACGAACGGTTGGTGATTTTGCTCGATTTGGAGAAAGTGCTCCTGCCCCACAATGAAAATTGATTTACATCAGTTGCCTCATCGCCGCTACAACCCGCTGAGTGGCGAATGGATTTTAGTTTCGCCACAGCGCGCCTCACGCCCGTGGCAAGGACAGGTCGAACGAGTTGCCGAAGCCAGACGGCCGACTTATGATCCCGAATGTTATCTTTGTCCGCGCAACGTGCGAGCCAGCGGCGAACGCAATCCCAACTACCGCCATACCTTTGTTTTTGTCAACGATTTCAGTGCGCTGTTGCCCGACACTCACCGTGAGCTTGTTGTGGATCATCCCATGTTGCGGGCTGAGACGATGCCCGGCGAATGTCGGGTGATCTGCTTTTCTCCCCGCCATGATCTCAGCCTTGCCGAAATGGAAGTGGAAGACATCCGCCGCGTGGTGGATGTCTGGGTCGAACAGACCAACGAACTGGGCAAACGCTTTCGTTGGGTACAGGTCTTTGAGAACAAAGGCGAGATCATGGGCTGTTCCAACCCGCATCCGCATGGTCAAATTTGGGCATTGGATGCCATTCCCAACGAGGTCATGAAGGAGCATCGCCAGCAAACGCAGTATTATCAAGAAAACCGGCGATCCCTATTGTTGGATTATGTCTCTGTTGAGCGGGAACGCGCCGAGCGGGTTGTGGTTGAAAATGAATATTGGCTGGTGGTCATTCCTTTCTGGGCAATTTGGCCCTTTGAAACGCTGTTATTGCCTAAAATCCCCCTGCTTCGCCTGACCGATCTCAAAAAACAGCAGCGCTGGACTTTAGCAGAGATTCTGAAGCGACTGCTCACCGCCTATGATCGCCTTTTTGATATCTCTTTTCCCTATTCTATGGGTTGGCATGGTGCACCATTCATTGAGGATAGCGTGTTGGGTTGGCAATTGCACGCACACTTTTATCCGCCTCTCTTGCGCTCGGCAACAGTTAAGAAGTTCATGGTTGGTTTTGAGATGCTTGCAGAAGCACAACGGGACCTCACTCCAGAACAAGCTGCCGCACGCTTGCGAGAAGGGCTGCCCTTCTAGAGCAAGATAAAAACGCTGCAGCGAGGGGGGAATGCATGGGATGAGCGGTTAGCAACCAATTGTCGGGCGGTATTCCCCCCGAATAGAGAGCATTCTTGCCACCGTGCGCTTGGTCTGGCTAAGATCGCGGTGTCATCTGTAGACTTAACATTATTCACCTTACACATTGTCCAGCAGGGAAGTTTAGCCAGATAAAAAATTCGCGGTTGCCCTTTGGCCCAAAAAGCGGTGATTCCATCACCCCTTGGACCTGAAAGCCCAGCTCTTGGGCGCAAGTCTGGATTTCGGCGACCACTCTCTGATGGATCTCTGCTGAGCGGATCACCCCCGACCCGCGGGCGGCTTCGCGCCGCCCGGCCTCAAATTGGGGTTTGATCAAGGCAAGCACATCGGCACTTTCCCTTCCTTGAACAAGCCATTTCTGAACCACCGGCAGGACGATTTTCAAAGAAATGAAAGAAACATCGATGGTCACCAATTGGACAGGTTCGGGCAGCTTCTCCACAGTGCGGACATTGGTGTCCTCCATTACCACCACGCGCCGATCGTTGCGCAGCTTCCATGCCAGGATGCCCTTGCCAACATCGATGGCATAAACCCGTTGGGCGCCATGTTGCAGCAAGCAATCGGTGAAGCCGCCGGTCGAAGCGCCCACATCCGCGCAAATTTTACCTGCTACAGGGATGGCAAAATGGGCCAGGGCGGCTGAAAGCTTTTCCCCACCGCGCGAGACATAACGCAAGCCCTGCTGCACTTCGATTTGGCTATGGGAGTCAATTTCCCAAGAGGGCTTCAATGCAACCTGCCCGTCGACGCGCACCTGTCCGGCAAGCACAAGCTTTTGCGCCACCGCCCGACTGGGAGCAAGATGGCGTTCCACCAATAGAATATCGAGACGGGTTTTGGGCATAAGCGTATTGTATCCGATATAATCAAGCACAGGAGCAGGTCTGATGTTGACAACAGTAGCGAAAATTCATCGCTTTCTTGCTGACCATTTGTTTTACCCGTTGGTGCTTTGCTCTTTGCTGGCTCTGACTTTATATGTCGGACGGGTGATCCTCACCCGCAATTGGGTGGTCTATTTCAACTTGGTTTGGAATTTGTTTTTAGCGTGGTTGCCGTACGGGTTCAGCTTATGGGCAATTGCCCTAGAACGGCGGCGGCCAGGACGTTGGTGGCTGGTTTGGTTTCCGGCGACTTTGTGGCTAGCTTTCTTCCCCAACGCGCCGTATTTGCTCACCGACTTTTTTCATCTTGCCCAAAGACCCTTTATCCCGCTGTGGTATGACATCGGTTTGATCGCTGCCTTCGCCTGGAGCGGCTTCTTTCTGGCTCTGGTCTCCCTGCGGATGATGCACTTGTTAGTTGAAGGATATATTGGGCTGATTCTGGGTTGGTTGTTCGCCTTAATCGCTTTGGGCTTGGCTGGGTTGGGGCTGTATTTGGGGCGATTTTCGCGCTGGAACAGTTGGGATTTACTCTCCTCGCCGAAAGAGATTATCAAAGAAACCGTTTGGCGAGCGCTCAATCCTTTCCAGAATTTGAGCTTTTATGGCTTCACTTTGATGTTTACTGCCTTGATGCTGGTTGGGTATTTGGTGTTCATCTCCGTACAACGCTTGCGCCTGCCGCGTGAGAAGGCAAGTCCCTAGATCAAGTTGCACCATCGGTTCTGTACCGCCGAGCTTGGCTCGGTTTGATACCAAGCGGAGCTTGGTGGTACAGCCGTTTGTATCGCCGAGCTTGGCTCGGTTTGATACCAAGCGGAGCTTGGTGGTACGGCCGTTTGTATCGCCGAGCTTGGCTCGGTCAGGTACCATGCGGAGCCAGAGGATACGAGGAAGGGTGAAGAATGATAACCGCCCTATTGCCCGAATGGGCTTCCTGTGGCAGAATAGAACTATGCTTGGACGCTGGATCCGCTTTTTCATCGCCATTGCCTTCGGCACCGCGGCGGGGGTCGGTTATGGATGGCTGGTCGCACCGCCGCCCTCAGATGAACATCAAGCCTCGAACCTCCGCATTGATTATCAGAGCGATGTGGTGCTGATGATCGCCGAAGCCTATGCTGCCGATCAAAATCTGGCGGCGGCCATCGCTCGCCTGTCCTTCTTGAAGACATCTCAACCCACCGAGATCATCCAACAGGCGGTGAACTTTGGCGAACGGTATGGCTACAGCGATGGAGATTTGCAGAAAATGCGCGCCCTGCTTGCTGCAGTCGAAACCCTCACGCCTCTCATCGGAACTCGTGTGCCATGAACGAACGGCGCGGCTCGCTGTATTTGCTCACCGGTCTCGTTTTGGGACTAGCGATCGGTTTGGTGTATTCCTTGCTGATCCAACCCGTGCAATACACCGACCTTTCCCCTGCCCTGCTAAGCCCTGCCGACAAAGATCAATACCGAGCCTTGATTGCGGTGGCTTATCTGGCAAATCGCGATTTGGTGCGCGCCCGCGCTCGCCTCGCCTTGCTCAAAGATGAGGACACCTATGGCACACTGGCTGCCCAAGCACAACGTTGGTTGGCAGAGGGCAAGTCAGCCGAAGAGGCGCGCGCCTTGGGCTTGCTAGCAGCCGATTTAGCCCAAGCCCAAGCCACCCTGCTCGCCCCAACCGTTGCAACCGCTGCTCCATTCACCCAACCCCCTGTTTCCACCGTCCTTCCATCACCGTCCCCCGCGACAACGCTTCCCCCTGCCGCAACGTTATCCTCATCGTCAGCCACTCTTACCGCGCCGCAATTGACTTCCACACGTCAAATGTCGTTTGTCCTGCGCAAGCGTGAGACCGTCTGTGACCCGGCATTGGGGAAAGGGTTGATCATCGTCTATGTCTGGGATGCGCAAGGCAATGAATTGCCCGGTGTTGAAATTGTGGTCAATTGGGAAGGAGGGGAAAACCGCTTCTTCACCGGTCTGAAGCCGGAGCTTGGTCTGGGTTATGCCGATTTCGCCATGCAGGAGGGGGTTGTCTATTCGGTACGATTGGCTAGTGGCAGCGAGCCGGTGTTCAACCTCACTGCGCCGACCTGCACCGCTGCCAACGGCGAGACCTTCCTCGGCGTGTGGATTTTGGAGTTTCTGCAAGAATGAGAGGGAGTAGGACTACTCTATCGTCCTCCTACGTTGCTCGATCTCGTTCACAATCTCTTCTAAAGATTTGTTTGCGAATAAAAGTTCTCGCTCTTGGGTATAGTTAACCGTAGCCTTGGGTAAATTGCTTCAAGAACCGCATCGTGTCAACGACACCTAATCTTTATAGAGCGAGCGGAGGGCTTGTTGGTTGATTTCAATCAACGGCTTGGCTTCACGGATCATTCTCTATGAGAAAAGCATGGTGCAAGAATTTTAGTTCCTAACAACTCATGGATTAATATGGCTAATAGCCATGGTTGAGAATCGGTTCAACGTCCCGTCCTATCAATACGAGTTGAAACAAGCTTTTCCAGTCTGCCAACTCTTATATAAAGCACATCGCTAGGATAAAAAAGCTATTAAATCATCCGATATATCCAATTTTACATCCAAGAAGCCCCCTGGCGCAAGCCAGAAATTCAGCCGAAAGGCAATTCGGAAGGACATGATTGGCATGAGATAAATTGAAACAATGTTGATCAATAAACGCGCCAGCGAGTGAATAGCCTCCTCTTTCGTTTTTCGTTATTTGCTAATGCATCAGGAATTTTCCTTGTATAGGAAAAGCAATTCAGGATTGTTGGTATAATCAACGTGCAGAACCAATATCAGCAAGATGATTCTCTCTATCGCGGGTTTATGCTGGTTCTATCCCGCGCACAGAGTTCGAGAACAAGGAGCGAGCTATGCAATGGGTTGGTCAATCGGTTAATCGTTTGGATGCCGTTGGCAAGGTTACAGGTGAAACTCTCTTTCCCGGCGACATCAATCTGCCCAATCAAGCCTATATGAAAATCCTCTTTGCCCAGCGCCCGCACGCCATCATTCGGCGCATCGATACGCGTAAGGCGGAAGCGCTGGAGGGTGTGATTGCTGTCTTCACCGCCAAAGATGTGCCTAACAACGAATATGGGCTGATTATGCCCGATCAGCCCGTGCTGTGCGGACCGGGTTCGAACAAGCCCTTTGCCGACCGCGTGCGCTTTATCGGCGATCAAGTGGCTTTGGTCATCGCGGAGACCGAAGAGATCGCCGCCAAAGCTCGCGACCTCATCGAGGTCGAGTATGAGGATTTGCCAGTGGTCACCGACATGGAAGCAGCCATGCAGCCCGATGCGCCGATCTTACACCCCGATCGCGGCTCGAACGTCTTTTGCCACTACCGCATCCGCAAGGGAGATGTAGAAGAAGCCTTCAAGCGCTGTGATGTGATTGTCGAAGGCGAATATCGCACCCCATCTCAGGAACACGCCTATTTGCAGCCAGAGGCGGGCTTGGGGTATATCGACGAAGAAGGGCGTGTCACCATTCAAGTTGCCGGGCAATGGACGCATGAAGACCAAGAGCAAATCGCTCATGCCTTGAACTTACCGCTTGAAAAGGTGCGGGTGCTTTATCCCGCCATCGTCGGCGCCTTTGGTGGGCGCGAGGATATGTCGATCCAGATCGTGTTGGCTTTGGCTGCCATGCGCCTGCACGAACGGGGCATCGACCGCCCGGTTAAGATCATCTGGACGCGCGAAGAATCGATCATCGGACATCACAAACGCCACCCCTACCTGTTCCGCGCCAAATGGGGCGCAACCAAAGAGGGCAAGGTGATTGCCGCCGAAGTCCAAGTGATCGCCGATGGGGGCGCTTACGCTTATACCAGCACAAAGGTATTGGGCAATGCAACCTTGATGTGCACTGGACCATACGAAATCGAGAACGTCAAAGTTGACTCGTACGCCGTGTACACCAACAACATCCCCAACGGCGCCTTTCGCGGTTTTGGCGGACCGCAAGCGGCGTTTGCAGCCGAGACCCAGATGAACCGCCTTGCTGAAGCTTTAGGGATGGACCCGGTCGAAATCCGCCTGCGCAATGTGTTGCGCGAGGGATCGCTCCTTTCGGTTGGCACGCCTTTGCCCAAAGGGGTGAGCATCGCCCAAGTGGTGGAGCAGTGCGCCAAAGCCGCCGGCTGGCAACATACCGAAGACGGCTGGAAGCGGCCGCCCAAGCCAGCCAACCCCGCGCCGCATCTGATTCGGGGGATAGGTTTTGCCTGCGCCTTCAAGAACGTGGGTTTCTCCTTTGGCGCACCGGAACACTCCTGGGCGACGGTTGAGTTATACGGTGATGCCGAAATCGAGCGCGCCATCGTCCGTCATGCGGGCGCCGACGTTGGGCAGGGAGCACACACCGTCATGGCGCAAATCGCCGCCGAGACTTTGGGGATTCCGTTACAGCGGGTGCGCATGGTCGTCTCTGATACTGCGGCAACCGACAACTCTGGCTCTGCCTCTGCCTCGCGCATGACCTTTATGGCGGGCAATGCGATCAAAGGCGCGTGTGAAGCTGCCCTCGAAAAATGGCGCGCCGAAGAACGGCCGGTGCTTGTTAAGTACAAGTATCGCCCGCCAGCCACCTCACCGTTTGATCCGCAGACCGGCAAGTGTGAGCCCAACTTTGCCTACGGTTACGTTGCCCAAGCTGCCGAAGTGGAAATCGATACCGAAACCGGGCATGTGCGCCTGCTGCGCGTGATTTCCGCCGATGATGTCGGTAAAGCGGTCAATCCGTTGCAGGTGCAAGGTCAAATTGAAGGCGGGGTGGTGCAAGCAGCCGGCTATGCCATCCTTGAAAACTTTATCCAAAAGGACGGCTATGTTTTGACCCAACATCTATCCACCTATCTCATCCCTTCGGTGCTGGATATTCCGGAGCGAGTGGACTCGCTGATCTTGGAGTATCCTGACCCCATCGGTCCCTACGGGGCAAGAGGCATGGCAGAGATGCCCTTCTTACCGCTCGCCCCAGCCGTGATCGCCGCCGTGCGCGATGCCAGCGGGGTCTGGTTCCATGAGTTCCCGCTGATCCCAGAGCGGGTTCTGCGCGGCTTGGGAAAGCTCAAGCCGATGCCAACGGTTTGACCCCGCGATTTCTTGATAGAAAGCGTTGGGTTCTTGAACGAATTTTCATAAAGCTTTCCCAAAATCCTTTCCCGCAGGCGATCCAGCAGGAACCTGCGGGATGTTTTTGACTCGCAATGCTTGATCTTTTAGAGGCTTATGGATTTTTCGGCTTGCAGCACGGTTCCGCCGTGCTGTTAGGCTTGCTGCGCTCCAAGATCCTCGCCACCACCTTGGGACCGTTTGGGGTGGGCATTTTTTCTCAGGCAAATGCTTTCTTCACCCTCTTACAGGGCTTTTTTATTCTCGGTTTGGGCGGCAGTTTGACCAAGATGATCGCCGAAGCCTACGCCCGTGAGGATTACGAAAGACTGAACCAGACCATCCTCACCGTCCTGTTGGCGTATGGCTTGATCGGAGTGACTTTTGTGAGCGCTTGCGCAGTTTTTGCCCAGCCCCTCGCCCGGTTTACCTTCAACGACACAGCTTATCTATCGTATGTCGTCATCGTCGCCCTGACCGCCTTCGCTTGGCTGCATTATCAGGAAATGCTGATCATCTTCCGCGGCTTGATGCAATGGCGCGAGTCCTCTTTGGTAGCTATTCTCGGCAACACCATCAACCTTGTGATCATGTTGATTTGTATCTTGCTTTGGGATGTGTGGGGGGCTGTGCTCTCTCTGCTGCTTTCGCAGGTGGTCAGTTTTCTCTTGGCTTTCTGGTTGTTGATACGCTCAACTTCGCAACGGCATCCGATCCGCTTTTGGAAAGCCAAGCCGCAGTGGCATATCTTGCGCTCGTTGGTGGATTTTGCTGGTCCGCTGACGGTGATGAACTTGCTGGGTACGGTACTCTATCTGACCATCCGCAGCCAAATCATCCGCCAACTGGGCGCCGAAGCCAATGGGCTTTATCAGGCTGCTTACGCGGTTTCATACGCCTACATGGGCTTTGTCAACACGGCTGTTTGGGGGTATGGCATTCCCAAGCTCTCCTCGCTCAAAGAGAAGGTTGGTGAAGTGGTGCACATTCAAAACAACAGCCTGCGCCTCGGCTGGTTGACCATGGTGCCGTTCACCATTGCGCTGTTGGCAGGGCGAGAGATTTGGATTCCTTTGCTGTTCAGTTCGGCATTTCTCTCGGTGGCACCTTTGTTCATCTGGCAACTGATGGGCGATGTGATCTTCTTTGTGCGCATGAATATCTTAATCTCCATGGTGCCGTTGGAAAAGATGAGAAATTACTTCTTCGAGGGAGCCCCCCCCTCGCCCCTGTGGACGGCTTTTTCGGTGTTCTTCCTCAGCCGGTGGGGGGTTGCAGCGGTGATTTTCGGTTATTTCTTGATCAATCTCCTCTTTTTGGTTTTCGACCTCACCGTGCAGAGCCGCTGTCAATGGCTTTCGGTTGCGTCAGGATAACCTCCAAATGTTTCTAAAGGGAATACCGCTGACCGCTTTAGGATACCTGATTGCCCAATTTGTCCCTCATCTCCTTTTGCGCTTAGCACTTTGCAGCTTGGTGATCCTCATCCTGATCGTTTGGCTGCCCAGTGCGCAAGAAAAAAACAACGGCGTGGCTTATGTGCGTCAATTATTTACCAAATATCTTCCTTTTCTTCGTCGTTGAAAGTTTTGACAAAGATCAAGCGGATATCAGCCCTCCGATTGTCCCCGCGCATCCGCAACTCTTGCCCTCAACCCTTCATTGCCGGCGGATAAGCGCTGCTCTTTGGCTTGAATTTGACTCGCCATATCCAACATGATATAAATTGAGGGAAATACTGCTCAAGAAAAACCGCTATCTTCGAGATGAACGACGAATACTTCGCAGGCGCCTTCCATGAGTGGAATTTTTTAGCGATAGCTCAATTCTTTTGATCCCAATGAACAATTCTTTTTGGTCTCTCTCCCTAGTTTACTTCTTTCATCTCCTTGCCACTGTGGTTTGGATCGGTGGCTTGACGGTGAGCGCATTGTTTCTGCTCCCAATTGCCAAGCAGACCTTAGAGCCAACCGCCTATGCGCGCTTTCTCGATCGCTTTCGCCAACGCTTTACCCCTGCGGCTTGGCTGTGTTTGGCAATTCTGGTTGGGACGGGTCTTTTTCAAATGGGTGCCAGCCCTCAATATGAGGGCTTTCTGGTCATCCAAAATCCGTGGTCGGTGGCGATTTTTCTCAAGCATCTCGCCTTTGGGTTGATGACTGCGGTCAGCGCTTGGCTGACTTGGGGCGTCTTTCCCAACCTCAACCGCTTAGCTTGGCTGCGCGCTCAAGGACAAAGCCATCCAGAGGCAGATCGTCTTTACCGCAGTGAACAGCTTTGGATGCGAGTGAATTGGGTGCTGAGCTTAGTCGTTCTGCTCCTGACCGCTGCCGCCCGTGTCGCCGCGGGGTAGTGCGCTATGCTCGGTTGAGCTTCCAGATGATGTTCAAACCATCCAGGGTGAGCCAGGGGGCGATGATCTCCAAAACCTTGGTTTCCTGCGCGATCACCTCCGCCAGCCCACCGGTGGCGATCACTTTCATTTTCTTGCCCAACTCGGCGCGAAAGCGCGCCACCATCCCTTCCACCAGAGCCACGTAGCCAAAGATCAAGCCTGATTGCATAGAATGAACAGTGTTTTTGCCGATCACATTGGGCGGACGCTGCAGGTCAACCCGGGGCAGTTTTGCGGCGCGCAAAAAGAGCGCTTCGGCAGCGATGCCGATGCCTGGCGCAATGGCGCCGCCCAAGTAATCCCCTTCTTCCGAGATTGCATCGAAGGTGGTTGCCGTTCCGAAATCGACCACACAGGCCGGACCGCCATAGAGCTTTTGCACCGCTGCTGCGTCCACAATGCGGTCAGCGCCAACCGCGCGCGGATCCTCGTAACGGATGCGCACTCCGGTTTTGACCCCTGCATCTACAATCAACGGCTCTTGATGAAGATAACGCAGACAAGCCTCCACAATCCGCCCTGTCACGGGTGGCACCACCGAAGCCAAACAGACGCCAGAAATTGCTTCTACAGGCACCCCACCATGTTGCAGAAAGGAGACAAATTGCAAGCCGTATTCATCCGGCATCCGTTCGTGATCGGTGGCTAAGCGCCAGCGCGGGCCTAAGCGATCTCCCTGATAGACGCCTAGAGTGATGTTGGTGTTGCCGATATCGATCGCTAACAGCATTTTGCCTCCTTTTAAACTAAAATTCCCCACCGACGACCAAATTATCGATCAGGCGCGTCTTTCCGATGAAGACTGCTAACGAGAGCAACGCCTTTCCTGTCACCTCACCCTGCCATTCTTGTAAGTCATCGATCTTGGCGCAAGAGACATATTGCGGCTTTGCCAGCGGTTCCTGGCTGAGCACCGATTGCATCACCTGGCGCAATGAATCGGCGTTGCGCTCCCCAGATTGATACGCGGCTTGCGCTGCGGTGAGGGCGCGATACAACACAGTGGCAGCTTGTCGCTCCTGTGGGTTCAAATAGACATTGCGGCTGGACATCGCCAGACCGTCCGCCTCGCGCACCGTGGGGCAAACTATCACTTCCAGAGGGAAATTGAGGTCGGCAACCATGCGGCGGATGACGAGGGCTTGTTGGGCATCCTTTTGACCGAAGTAGGCGCGGTGGGGCTGAACACCGTTGAACAGCTTGGCGACCACAGTGGCAACACCGCGAAAATGAGTGGGACGCATGGCTCCCTCCAATGGCGCAGCGATCTGTTCTACCGTCACCCAAGTTTGATAGCCCGCGGGGTACATGACTTCCGGGGTTGGCGTCCAGACCAAGTCCACCCCTGCGGCTTCTAGGAGGGCGAGATCGCGAGGGAGATCGCGTGGGTAGCGATCCAAATCTTCTTGGGGTCCAAATTGGGTGGGATTGACAAAAATACTGACCACCACAGCAGCGCACTCGTGCCGTGCAGCGCGCACCAGCGAAAGATGCCCCTCATGCAGGTAGCCCATCGTGGGCACAAAACCGAGCGAGCCGGGCGTAGC
>JAOAHK010000421.1 GCA_026415275.1 Anaerolineales bacterium | reverse complement strand
CGATCAGGCTCGGCAAGGATCAAATCGTCTATTGTCCTTGCCCTCAGGAGATACTCACCTGTGGTATAGAAAAACGTAATTCGCTTCCAACGTCCTGCAGGAAGCGGTTTTTCGAGCGGTATCAGCGCGCCCAGTTGAATTTTATAATACTCACAAGTAGCAAATGGATGATCAGGTTCATCCCGTAACAATTCCTTGCGCGTGGTTAATTCCACCCCTCGAATTTCGGCAAGGTAGTCAATGCGCCATTTTGCCTCTCCGAATGTCGCGGATTGATAGAAAGCTAAATAATCGACAGCGATTATCTTGGGCGCCGAGCGTAAGGGAATACGATACCAACCGAGGATACGAGCAATTTCCAAATCCCTCACAGATTTCACAATTGCAACGAGAATGAGCGCACTTGGGTCAAGCATGAGTGTATTATACTCGGAGAGAATTCGATTCCAGAGTTAGAAACCATCTAAAGGTTTACGAACCGTAAAAAAATATTTTGGGGTTACAATACAGTTAATGATCGCCGAAGAGGAAACGCTTTCGTCTGCTGAGATCGTTTCTCCGTTCGCTGAGCATATCCTTCAACACCTCCTTTATCAAGGCAACCGCAATGATTGCGCGCCTTTCACTGCGGCTACTCTCATCCATGCTTTTACCGATCAACGGATCAACCCAAACGAACTTGCTCAGCAGATGAATCACCCTATCTGGCGCAGCGGAATACCAGTTATTCGCCGTATTCCCAACTGGGCAACGTTCCCGTGGGGGATTGTGGATATCCTGCGTCAATACGGATTGTCCGCTCGTTGGCAACTTTTTATACCTGTACAAGAATTGACCCACCATCTTGCAAGCCAAATACTCTATCTTCCCATTATTCTCTCTTGGAGACCTCTTTGGGCACATGTCATGACCCTGATTGCATACCATTCTAGGTATGGATTTGGTTTTGCTAACACTCAATCCACTCGAAAAGAAATCGATTGGCTGGCAAAAGATCGTTTTCTAAGGTTATGGAACTCAGCTTTCCATTGTACGGTTATTGTCGCCCCATATGGAGATGTATCACGTGCTTAGGGCAAGCGGAGCACCAGCTAGGTAATGTTGTTCTACTCGGAGAAGCAACCGATCAAGAAAGATAATTCTTTTTCTATGGAGGGAGAAATGAACTTTGAATTAACATCTGAACAACGAATGTGGAAAGAAGCTGTTCACGATTTTGTCACCCACGAAGTGAAACCAAAAGCAAAAGAAGTCGATGAAACAGGTGAAATAAACTGGAGTGCCATTCATAAAATGGGAGCCATCGGGCTCCTTGGCTTGAATGTGCCTGAGAAGTATGGTGGTGCTGGTGTCGATGCGGTTAGTGCCGCCATAGCCATTGAAGAACTAGGCTGGGGGTGTGGCAGTACCGCCTTATCAATTGCGGCGCATAATGGGTTGGGGTGTGCCCCTCTCACACTTTTCGGCAAGGAAGAACTAAAACAAAAATACTTACCGATTGTCGCCACTGGACGCCGTGCAGATGGAAGTCTGAGCGGGCTAGCGGCGCTGGCGTTGACGGAACCGGCTGCTGGATCAGATTTACGTGGTATCACCTGCCATGCTCACCTTGAAGGGAACCAATGGGTGATTAACGGAGTTAAGATGTGGTGTACTAACGCAGGGATTGCCGAGTACATCATTACGTTAGTTCGTCACGAATTTAATGAGAGTCCCAATACATATAGCCTGATTTTGGTACCAACCGCCATGGAAGGTTTACTTATTGATCCCCCAGAAAAGAAAATGGGGCTAAAGGGGTCTCCCACCCATGCACTTTGTTTCCAACAAGTGCACGTCCCCAAAGAGTATCTGTTGGGCAACATGGGCGAAGGACTGCGCCAAACCCTGCAAGTGCTAGACGGTGGCCGCATTGGGATTGCTGCTCTTTCCGTTGGTCTTGCTCAAGCTGCTTTTGAGGAAGCAATCCAATATGCCAGACAGCGCAAAGCATTTGGCTTGCCGATAGCCGAACAGGAAGCCATTCAATGGATGCTAGCCGATGCAGCCACTGAAATTCATGCAGCGCGTCTAATGGTCTATTACGCAGCTTGGCTCAAAGATCAGGGAAAACGTTTCACTAAAGAAGCCGCTATGGCAAAGCTCTTTGCCAGCGAGATGGCAGAGCGAGTCTGCCGCAATGC
>JAOAHK010000420.1 GCA_026415275.1 Anaerolineales bacterium | reverse complement strand
CGGCGGCTAGAATAGATACCAATGACGTTTTCCAGCCAAACAACACGCTGATTGGTGATGATGTAGTAATCATTTCCCCAATCGATCCAATTCCATATCCCCCATAGCACACCACCACCAATGCTGAATCCGCCCACGACAAGCAAAACATCACGGAAAAAGACGCTGCTCTGCACAGCACCCCAAACAGCAAAAGGGATACCCAGTAAAACAACCAAGATAGGCAAAATCAAAGACCGCCACAGGAACAGCTCATGTTTTCGGGTAATCAAATAAACGGCTTCGTCTTTTCCCAGCCAATCGAAATGTTCTTTCTCCGCTAGATGACGGCTCTCGGCTGTGACCGCAAAACTTATCCGCAAGCGGGGATAGCGGTCGAGCATCTGCTGAAACCCTTCTTGATCAACCAATAACAATTCACTGTCTTCAACAGCCGAAACATTGGCAATCCGTGGCTGTCTAAAAAGCAATGCCTCCTCGCCAAAGTAATCCCCGCGGATCAAGGTAGCTACTTCTTGAGGACCCTGCGGGGTCTCATGCCATACCTGCAAACGGCCTGAGAAGATGACATAAAAAAAATCCCCAGGAGTTCCCTCTTGAACAACCAAATCACCCTTACGCACTTTGACACGCTGAAAAAAACTCTCCACTTCTGCCAATTGAGCATCGTCTAACCCCTGAAAGATTGCCAATTGGCGGAATAGGTCAACGGTCTCAGAGATATATCCTTCCATCGCAACTTCATTCTAGCATGAAGTAGGCAAACCATCCATTTCCAAATTGATGCAAGAAAGACGCCATTCGATGATAAAATTTCAACCGCTTGGAGCTGTCCTAAGAGTAGAGAACAGCGTGCAACCTACAACAGGTTGACAGACAATCCATTTTTGGGGAATTTCTATTGACCCCAACTCTTTTCAAAAAGGAGTAATGCATGCCCATTCACTTTGGAACGGATGGCTGGCGGGCCGTTATTTCGGATACCTTTACTTTTCACAATTTGCGCAATGTTGCTCAAGCCATTGCTGATGCCATTGCTTCGGGTTCATGGGAGAACGGATTGGAGGGATTTCCTGCCCCAAACAAACAGACTGTCGTGGTAGGTTTTGACACCCGCTTTCTCTCCGATCGCTATGCTGCGGATGTCGCTCGGGTATTGGCAGCAAACGGGTTTACGGTCTATCTTGCTCAGTCCGATGCCCCGACTCCAGCTATCTCCTACGCAGTGCGCCACCTTGGCGCTATTGCAGGGGTGATGATTACTGCCTCTCACAATGCACCGCGCTATAACGGTGTCAAGCTCAAATCCTATTACGGTGGTTCAGCGACTGCAGAGCAATGCCGCCGAGTAGAGGTTTTTCTAAACCATAATGAAGAGCGCGCTCGCGGACCAAATTTGATGGATTTTGAACTAGCTCGCCAAAATGGTTTAATTCAACGCTTTAACCCTATTCCAGCCTACGGTGAACATTTGCGCACCTTAATTGATTTTGATGCCATTGCTGAAAATCCGCCCCGCGTGGTAGTGGACTCGATGTATGGCAGCGGGCGAGGTGTCATCAAAGGATTTTTGCAAGGTACTGGCTGCGAGGTACAGGAGATCCGGGGTGAAATGAACCCTGGTTTTGGTGGCATTCACCCCGAACCCATCCGCAAACACCTCGGCGCTCTCGCCGGGGCAATCAGCACGCACATGGGAGATTTCGGCCTCGCTACCGATGGAGATGCGGATCGCATCGGCGCAATGGACGAAGAGGGACGTTTTATCGATCCGCATAAGATTATGACTCTCGCCTTGAAATATTTGGTAGAAGAACGGGGTTGGAAAGGCAATATTGTGCGTACGGTTTCGACAACCAGCATGATTGACCGTCTAGCGCGCAATTATGGGCTAGCTGTTTACGAGACGCCAGTTGGATTCAACTATATCGCTGAATATATGCTCAAAGAGGATATTCTGATTGGCGGTGAAGAATCGGGGGGAATGTCGATTCAGGGGCACATCCCTGAGGGGGATGGGATTCTGATGGGTTTACTTTTGATCGAGATCGTCTCCAAACTGCGTCATTCGTTAGCCGAACTGGTCGATCAAGTCTTGCAAGAAGCTGGCCCTTCCTACTACAAGCGCGTGGACTTAGCACTCAGCCGTCCAGTGTCTAAAGAAAAGATGAAACAGGCCCTCTTGGAG
>JAOAHK010000419.1 GCA_026415275.1 Anaerolineales bacterium | reverse complement strand
GTGTTGCACGATCCCGAAGTGATTCTGTTTGACGAACCCCATACTGGCTTAGATCAAGATGCCTGTGCAATGTTGGACAACGTATTGCGCGAGGTGGCAGCGCGCGGGCGAACAGTGGTGATGACCTCGCATGACCTGATGCGCGTCAGTGAATTAGCTTCGCGCTTCGATGTGCTCTCTAATGGCGTGATCGTCGCTTCGGCGCAGCGAGAACACCTCGACCCCGACCAACTGCTGGCTTTTTATCGCCAAGCGGTGCAGCAGAGCAACCCATTCTCTCGCACATCGCTCGAAACCGGGCACCTGAGGGAGGATGATCAAGCTTTATGACCTTCCTGCGTGCTACCCTTGCGGTGATCGCCAAAGACCTTGCCGGAGAACTGCGCAGCCGCGAATTGATCTCGGCGATGCTGGTGTTTTCTTTGCTGGTGATCCTGATCTTCAACTTTGCCTTAGAATTGGATGTCAAGACGCGCAGCACGGTAACGGCAGGGGTTTTGTGGGTTACTTTTGCTTTTGCGGGTAGCCTAGGCTTAAACCGATCAATGGCGATGGAAAAAGACCGCGGCTGTATTGACGGTTTGCTGTTAGCCCCGGTGGATCGCAGCGCAATCTATTTTGGTAAAATGATCGGCAATTTGTTCTTTATGCTGCTTGTCGAAGCGATTGTCCTGCCTCTTTATAGTATCCTCTACAATACCAATCTTTTTCAGCTCGGATTTTTAGGAGTGGTATTCTTAGGTTCGCTGGGCTATGTCGCAGTTGGTACTTTGCTAGCAACAATGACCGTCCAAACCCGCACGCGCGACGTGCTTTTACCCATTTTGCTTTTCCCCTTGGCGATCCCGGTCCTAATCGCATCGGTCAAAGCCAGCATGGGATATTTACAAGGCATAGAGATGGAAGCCATTCGTCCCTGGCTTAATCTATTGCTCGTTTATGATATAGTTTTCATTGCTGTTGCGTTTATGGTATTCGATTTTGTCGTCGAAGAGTAACTTTAGATAAACCAAGGAGGATGCGATGCAACCAAAGCCAAAAGCCTTAACCTATTTAGACATTTTCACCGTCATTCTTTTCTTGATCTCGTTGGGGTTGGTCTTTTTCTACGCTCCCATGGAAGCAGTGATGGGCAACGTGCAACGGGTATTCTATTACCATGTTGCGGTCGGGTGGGTTGGAATGCTCAGCTTTCTGGCAGCGGCGATTGCCGGCATTCTCTACCTGCGTAGCAAAGACCGCAAGTGGGATCGAGTTGCTGTTGCCGCGGTCGAAATTGGGATCGTGTTCACTTTTTTGAACATTGTTACCGGTTCCATCTGGGCAAGGCCGATCTGGAATACTTGGTGGACTTGGGATCCACGCTTGACCACCGCTACCATTATGGAGTTGATCTATTTTGCTTACCTAATGCTGCGCCAAGGGATCGAAGACCCCGAGCGTCGGGCGCGTTTTGGGGCTGTGTATGTCATTCTGGGCTTTATTAGCGTGCCGTTAACCTTCTTCTCCGCCCGCCTGTTTCGCACCATCCACCCTGTGGTCATTGGCACGAATCAACCTGGTGCGGAGGGGCAATTTGATATGACACCTAAAATGGTGCAAACCTTCCTGTTCAGCTTGTTTACCTTTACCTTTGTCTTTATCGACCTGATGTGGCACCGCCTCCGCCTCGGAAAATTTGCTGAGCAAGTGGAGCAGCTCAAGCTCAAATTCAGCCAATACACATAAGGAGACCTAGATGTTCTACCTTTCCCTTCTCCAAGAGGGCCCTGCTGAAACCACGGTTTACATGATTGCGGGATATGCGGTTGTTCTTGTGGTCATGGCGATCTACCTTGCCACCTTGTGGATGCGCTGGAGAAACTTGCAGCGCGATCAAGAAATGTTAAGAAACCTTTCGCCCAAAGAGCAGGAGAAATCAAACACCACAAATCCATAGCAAAACGCTCTAACTGGCTGGGTGTTAAGCAAAATAAGACTCCATAGACTGCGAGGTACATCATGACCCTAACCACCCTCTTTCATCCCGCAGAAAAGAAAGCTGCTCTGATTTATCAGTTCAGTCTCATCTTGGCTGGTTCCTGGTTAATTGCCCTTGCCGCTCAAATTTCGATCCCGCTACCCTTCAGCCCCGTACCCATCACCGGGCAAACTTTTGCCGTTTTGCTGGTTGGCGCCCTGTTAGGGCGCCGTTTGGCTGGTTTGAGTGTGGCGGCTTATCTCGCTC
>JAOAHK010000418.1 GCA_026415275.1 Anaerolineales bacterium | reverse complement strand
CCTCGGCATTGATGAGCACTTCAGATTCTTCAGTTCTTGCTGGAGCATCGGTGGTGACCGAAAATATTGTCCCGCTGTTCGTTAAAGAAATGGGTGAAAAACAAAAGTTGTTGCTTACCCGAATTATGGTGTTAGTCATCGGATTTGTCAGCATTGCTATTGCACTGTGGGCGGGCACAATTTATAAACTGGCAATGGTTGCGTGGTCGATCTTGCTGGTTGGTTTGTTTGCGCCGTTTGCCTTTGGGATGTATTGGAAAAAGGCGAACAAATCTGGCGCCATTGCTGCTCTAGTTGGGGGATTTGTCTTTTGGGTGCTCCTGGGCATCTATTATTACCAGACTTCCACCTTTGCAATCTGCGAAGCCGATTTTGAATGCGCTTTTTGGGACGCGGTGTATATCAGTTCGTTCCCTGCGTTTATTATCTCTGTAATCCTTCAGATAGTTGTCTCGCTGGCAACGCAAAAAGTGGATGCTCCGATGCAACTTACAGATGTAGACGGAAATCCGTTGGAATTGAAATTACAACTCGGTTGGTTGTCTTTGAAAGATGCCATTTGGGGTAAAGCAGAGGAGGAAGCACAACCTTTACCAAATGTGGCAGATTAAAAATTTAGAAAGGAGAAATTTTATGCCCCAAACTTTAGATCAAGCCCAAGAATATGCGAGCAAGTGGTTAGAGATCATCGCAAAAAGTGAGGTAAACGAAACTGAGGGAAAACAGATTATCGAAGAAAGTCTATACAACTTTGCAGAGCATTTCAATAAGGGCTGGTTGGATTATCGTAAATCCGTCACTGAGGCTGGCGACTGGGCAGCGACCGAATGGACGGGCAGCGGCGCAATTTTCCGCGATGTACTCGGTCGAGAGTATATCGACTGCCTTGGCGGCTATGGCCTGTTCGATTTAGGTTGGGCGCATCCCGAGGTGGTCGCCGCAGTGCGAAATCAACTAAACCGAACGCCAATGCCAAGCCAAGAATTGATTGATCCACTGCGCGGGGTATTGGCTCGCCTGATGGCACAAATTACCCCAGGGGACATCAAATATAGTTTCTTTTGTGCTAGCGGCACAGAAGCGGTAGAGGGGGCGATTAAATTGGCGAAGATGTATACCAAGAAAAGTGGTTTCATCGTCGCGTTGAAGGCATTTCATGGCAAGACCATGGGCTCGCTGAGCATGATGGGCAAGGCCGATTATCGTCAGCCACCCGGAATTCTCTACGGTGGTCCGGTCTATCACGTGCCCTTTGGCGATGCCGATGCAGTTGAGCGTCAATTGGATATTTGCCAGAAGGTAGGCATAGACATAGCAGCAGTTTTGTTTGAACCCATCCAAGGGGAGGCAGGTGCTATCGTCCCGCCAGACGACTTCTGGCCGCGCGTGCGGGAGTTAACCAAGCATTATGGCGTTTTGCTGATTGCCGATGAAGTTCAGACGGGTATGGGACGCACTGGCAAATTGTGGGGTGTGGAACATTGGAATGTGGTTCCAGATATCTTGGCAGTCGCCAAATCGCTTGGTGGAGGGGTGATGCCAGTGAGTGCATTTTGCTCTACAGAAGAAATCTGGCAATGCATGATGTATCCAAATCCCTTCATTCATACAACCACAACCGGGGGTGGTGCCTTGGCTTGCAGTGCAGCCATTGCAGCCATCCATGTGACCTTACGTGATCGGTTGTGGGAACAAGCTGCCGCAAAAGGTGATTACATCATGCCAAAACTGCAAGAATTAGCCGCCAAGTATCCTCAGATATACCATAGCATCACTGGAAAGGGCTTGTTGATTGGACAGCATTTCCATGATGCAGAAGTCGGTTACAAGGTAGCAGCCGGACTGTTCAAGCGCGGTGTTCTTGTGGCGGGGACTCTTACCAGTGCTCATACAATCCGCATTGAACCTCCATTGGTAATAACCTATGAGCAGATTGACGAAGTCTTGAACCGCCTTTCGGACACCTTAGCTGAAGTGGCAAAAACTATTCATTAATTGACAATGAGTTAGGAGACACTGTCGATTTGGGTGGATGTCTCCTGATTGGCAGTGTCTCTAAAATATCAAAGAGAGGAGACCGAAGAATGAAGGTTTTATTAGTTGGCGTTGGAGGCGTAGGCGAGGCAATTGCTGTTATCGCCAAATCTCAACCTTGGGTTGAACAAGTTGTTCTATCGGATTACAACATTGAAAGGATCAAGGAAGTTCAAACGAAACTTGGAGATACGCAGCGTTTCCCTGGCGAATGGGTGGATGCAAGCTATCAAGATAAGATCGAGGACCTTGCCAAGAAGTACAAAGT
>JAOAHK010000417.1 GCA_026415275.1 Anaerolineales bacterium | reverse complement strand
GTTCACGCGTGATCAGTTTTCTCAAACCCAAAGAAATGCGTTCCTATTTCGTACGAACCCGCTTGGTGAAAAGGGGTTTTTACTCATTAGGGTCAACTCGGCTCGTCGCTGGAGACCCTTTTGGTCTCTTTACCGTTGAAAAAGTTTTTCCTGCTGAAGAGAACCTTTTGGTATATCCAATGACGGTAGACATAGAAGGTTTTCCCAGCCCTTCTGGATGGATTTCAGGAGGCGAAGCGATTCGCCGGAAAACCCATCAGATCACACCCAACGCTGCTGGTGTCAGGGAATATTTTCCTGGCGATCCCCTAAATCGCATTCACTGGCTCAGCACTGCGCGGCGCAATCGCTTGATGGTTAAGGAATTTGAGTTAGATCCTTTGTCGGAGGTGTGGTTCTTTATCGACGCAGAAAAAGGGAATCAATATGGGCAAGCGTTCTTTCAGTATGATTTTCACCCAAGAGAGATCTGGCGACCTGTTGTAAAATTGCCGCTTCCCAAGGATACATTCGAATATCAAATTGTCATTACAGCCTCATTGGCAAGATACTTTTTGCGCATGGGCCGGGCGGTTGGTTTGATTGCCAAAGGGAGAAATGTTCACATTTTGGCGGCTGAGCGCGGATTTCGACAGTTGGGGAAACTATTAGAGGTCCTGGCGATCCTTGAGGCACAAGGTGATCTACCTCTGCCTGCGCTTGTGGAAAATCAAGGGAAATTGCTTCCACGCGGAAGTACGGCTATCCTGGTTAGCTCGGCATACGACTTGAACCTGAGCCGAGCAGCCGCTTTTCTCGGTAGAATTGGGCACTATCCCGTTGCAGTGTGGGTTGATCCTACTTCTTTTAATCCCGATATAAAGGATGAAGTTCGTGGGATATTGCTGGCTTCACTCCGCAATTTAGGTATTCCGTTTTTTGTTGTTCGGTATGGAGATGACCTCACCACCGTCTTATCAGCGGGAATTGCCGAGCCAGGCATCGAGAATTTGATATAAGCGATATTAGGCGTCCAGTTCAATGTAGATGCGTTTGTTGATCTTGCCTTTGCTTTTGTAGTCAACGACGCGGATTTTACCGATTTCGGATGTGTTACGAACGTGCGTGCCACCGTCTGCTTGCAAATCTAAGCCGACAATTTCGACCACACGCACAAACTGTATCCCTTCCGGAAGTAAATTGATTTTGGTGCGGATGAGATCGGGGATTTTGAAGGCTTCTTCGCGGGGTAGGATTGCGGTACGAATCGGCAAACTTTTCTCGACTTCGCGATTGACTGCTTCTTCGATGGCAATGACTAAGTCTTTATGCATGGTCTCAAACTCGAAATCCATTCGCCCCTTGAGAGGGTCCATATCACCGCCGGTGACTGTTGCTCCATGGTCACGAAAGATCACCCCGCAGAGCACATGCATTGCGGAATGCGTGCGCATCAATTGATAACGGCGTTGCCAATCGATGTGACATTCAACAACTTCTCCAATTGGAGGAATTTCGCTTTCAGCAGCCAAGTATATAAGCACATCCTCGCCAGATTTTTTGACTTTTTGAACGTCAAGGTGTTTACCATTCCATAGAAGGTAGCCGTAGTCGGCTGGTTGCCCGCCGCCACCGGGGTAAAAGACGGTTTGATCGAGTATGACGGCATACTCTTCAGGAATGATCTGAGTGACCACAGCGTGGTTGCTCTTGAGATAGCTATCGTTTTGGTATAACAGGGTTGTCACACTGCGCTCCTTTGTCAAGAGGTGTGTTTTGAATGATTGTAATTCATTTTTTATGCAAGGAGAGTTCTCTTACATAGGAAAACTATATTACTCGTTGAAAAGATAGCTGTAGAATGCTGCCCCAACATCAGTGATTTAGGTTTAGTGTAACGCCTAGCTTCGCTTGACTTATAACCAGAAGCCGACTTTTAGTTGGCATTTCCCGATAAAGCCAAGCGTAATTGAAAAGGACAATTGTGAGATTTATTGAAAAATCCTGCAGTTCGCTGGGTTTTGGAAATTCCTTCAGTGGGATATAATCCAGATAAGGAAACAGGAAAAATGGAAGAGATCATTTATTACTATCCCCAAAGCCACGAAAAACATTTCCAAGCTGGGCATCCTGAACGACCTGAGCGGGTGGAGACGATCGTGAAAGCTCTCAAAGAAAGCGGTCTTTGGGATCGCTATCCTAAAGCGGAACCAAAACGCTTATCGATTGAAGAAATTTCCTTAGTTCATTTGCCAAGCTATCTGAAAGAGCTTGAAAATTCCTGCCGCTATGGGGACTCGCTTGATATGGATACTTATACAACACCATTTTCATGGGAGTTGGCGTTGAGAAC
>JAOAHK010000416.1 GCA_026415275.1 Anaerolineales bacterium | reverse complement strand
TATATTGCCGAATCTGCTTGTGCCAGAGATTGCACAGGCTATCAGGAGCAGTAAAGCACTGAAAGTTTATGTATGCAATATCGCAACTCAACCTGGCGAGACTGATCACTATACCTGTGAGGATCACGTACGTGCTATAGAAGAACATGTCGGCAAAGGGTTGTTTCATGTTGTATTAGCCAATATACCACCGGATGGTGCTTGGGACGAAGTTGTTGAATGGGTAAAGTTAGAAGGCGAACATAATCAGGAATACCTGATCGTAAAAGAAAAATTATCTGATGATACTCATCTAGCCCGTCATCATTCGGAATTACTTGCTAAAAGCTTAATCGCTATTTATCAACGGTTACAAGGCTAAATTTGTGTCATAACGCTAAGTTGATTGTGAAGAAATGCACATACTCATATGAAGTAGAATCGGTTAAAATAGGTTGAATGTTGCAATCATAAAAATAATGATTCTTATACCATACATGGAGGTTTAAAATGACAACCAAAGTTGGCATCAACGGATTTGGCCGCATCGGACGGCAAGTGCTCAAGGCAATCCTAGATTACCATAGTGATACGCTTGAGGTGGTAGCATTCAACGATATTGGGGATTTGAAAACAATGGCCCACCTTTTGAAGTATGACTCTAATTATGGTCGATTTAATCGCTCAATTGAGGTTGTGGATGATGGATTGCTGATCGATGGCAAAAAGGTTAAGGCCTTCAAGGAAACCGATCCATCGAGCATCCCATGGGGAGATTTAGGTGTGGATATTGTTGTTGAGTCCACAGGTTTGTTTACCGTAAAGAAAGACGGAGTTAACAAAAAGGGGAAGATGGTCAAAGGGGCAGAGAACCACATCACAAGCGGTGGTGCCAAGAAAGTGATCATCACAGCTCCGGCAGAAGGGGAAGACATCACTATTGTTTTAGGTGTAAATGAAGATCAGTATGACCCTGCCAATCATCACGTGGTTTCTAACGCTTCTTGTACAACCAACTGTCTTGCGCCAGCGATCAAGGTGGTACATGATCACTTCAAGGTTGTGCGCGGCTTCATGACGACCATTCATGCCTATACCAACGATCAGAAAATTTTGGATTTACCCCACAGTGACCTGCGTCGCGCCCGTGCTGCTGCGATGAGCATTATTCCAACAACTACTGGGGCGGCGCGAGCCCTGAAATTGGTTATCCCCGATCTTGCCGGGAAGGT
This sequence comes from Anaerolineales bacterium, assembly GCA_026415275.1. Taxonomy (GTDB): domain Bacteria; phylum Chloroflexota; class Anaerolineae; order Anaerolineales; family UBA4823; genus NAK19. The sequence continues at coordinate 1,159 of JAOAHK010000416.1, read as the reverse complement.
AGATGGATATGCCTTGCGTGTTCCTACATCTACTGTTTCGGTCGTTGATTTAACTGTAGAGTTGGAAAAAGCTACCACGACTGAAGAACTACGTCAGGTCTATCGGGATGCAGCCGCCAAACCCCCTTTGAAAGGTATCCTTGAGGCAGTCGATGAACCGTTAGTGAGTATTGATTTCAAGGGCAGTTCCTACAGTTCGTCAGTAGATTTGCCATTTACAATGGTTTTGGGCAAAGAAGAAAGCAATTTCGCAAAGGTGGTCAGCTGGTATGACAATGAATGGGGGTATTCGGTGCGAACCGCTGATCTGGCAGCCCTAATGGCGAAGTCGCTCTAAAAGTCAAGAGAGTCCCCAAAATGGGGACTCTCTTCAGGAAGTCACTCAAGTAAAAGATCACGATACTGTGATTGTCTAAGAGAAGGAGTTTACGATGTTCAACAAAAAAACCATTCGGGATATGGATTTCAAGGGGAAAAAAGTTCTGGTGAGAGTGGATTTCAATGTTCCAATCAAGGACGGTGTTGTATCAGACGATACCCGCATCAGAGCAGCTTTGCCTACTATTCAGTATTTGTTAGATCAAGGTGCGGCGGTTATTCTCTGCTCGCATCTGGGACGTCCCAAAGAAGGTCCCGATCCACAATTTTCGATGAAACCCACAGCCGAACATTTGGCTAAATTGTTGGGCAAGCCAGTTGCTTTGGCAGAAGATTGTGTAGGTGCGATTGCTGAAGAAGCAGCCAGCAAGCTAAAACCAGGCGATGTTTTGGTTTTGGAAAACACACGTTTTCACAAGGGTGAAACAAAAAACGACCCCGAAATGGCAAAACAATTAGCTGCTTTGGCGGATATTTATGTGAACGACGCGTTTGGTTCTGCCCATCGTGCTCATGCCTCCACCGAAGGGGTAGCCAAGCACTTACCAGCGGTTGCAGGTTTTTTGATGGAGAAAGAAATTCAGTATCTTGGACAAGCTATAGCAAACCCAGAAAGACCGTTTGTGGCAATTTTGGGTGGAGCAAAAATCAGCGATAAGATTGGGGTCATTCGCAACTTACTATCTAAAGCAGATCAAGTGCTTATCGGGGGAGGGATGGCAAATACGTTTTTCAAAGCCCAGGGCTATCCAATAGGAGATTCGTTGGTAGAAGATGAGGC
>JAOAHK010000415.1 GCA_026415275.1 Anaerolineales bacterium | reverse complement strand
GAGATTAGGTATCCACACATCGCAATATGTCTGTCCGTCGGAACAGGGCAAACAATGAGAACGCAACACTTTTTGACCCGTCACATAATTGGTCACCCAAGCGTAGAGGTGATGATTGAAAACAGCTAGTTCCGCGTGCACGTTGTAGGCATTACCCAATCCATTGGCTCCGATCTGCTCCCAATCCACCAAAGAATTGCTTTGTAGCTCACCTTTGGTTCGCCAAATTTGAAAACCTCCCTGCAAATTGCTGACAGCGATATAAAGCTTTCCATCATAAACCACTGCACCATCGACCGGCACGCGAATGTTATTCGCATTGCCATTCATGCCCGGCTGACTAACCAATTGCCAACTTGCGGCATCGCCACTTGGGCTGCGGTAAACCAAAATGCCTTGCGAAGACCGCGTAGCAATATAAAGATATCCACCGAACTCCCCAAGCAAGTCAACTCGGTTTTCAGACGCAGTAGGACCAGAGAAAACCTCTTCCCAACTAAGTTCATTCTCGAGCTGAAACGTGCGGAACACCTTGCCTACGTCGTCAGATGGATCGGTTGACGAATTCCCATGATTGCGCACACCGACATAGAAAGCATCCCCAAATATCATACTCGACCAAACCCCTGTGTTGGCTGGATTCGGCTTGCCCTCCCCAAAACCACTGATGTTTTTTTGCACCCAGTAAAGCCCATTAAGGCTGCACCAGACTNGGGCGCCTTCGACCCAGTTCTGTGTGCCACCACAGAGAAACCCTTGAAAGATCTGCATGTCTTTGAAGTTGACATTATTTGGGTTACCAAACCCAGCTCCCTGAGCAGCTAAAACGTTCTGCCAGCTTCCCGGATTGCCGCTCGGACTCCGATAGAGGTTACTTCCCCATTGACTCACACCGCGGTTGGCAGTGCTGACGTAAAGATACCCCCCAAAGACCGCAAGGCTGTCAATATGATCATCTTGTTCGAGGTTCCCATTTCCAAAGGGTTTACCCTGCGGGTCGGCAGCTACTTCCTCCCAATCTGCCTGGGAATTAGGGGCATACACTCCAAGGCGGCTGCGCCACAAGCGCGCGCCCTGGCTGTTATCCGCTTCCATCCCCAGATAAAGCTGCCCATTAAACACATCTACCTCAAAACCCTCTTCGTCGCTGAAGGTGCCATCGCTGCCACCCCCTAAGCCAAACGCATTGTCATTGACCTGACGAAATGGCTGACAGACAACGGAATCGCTTTTCAGGGATTGAGCAGGCACAGAAACGGAGGAAGGGAATAAAGAGAGAAAAACAAAGAGCCAAATGAGGGTATCTGGCACGAAAAACTGTTTTTCTTGACCCAAACCTCTGCGGGGAAGCAATAAAGAAGCAACTTTGGTCAAGAACCGTACCATATAGAGAGATTACGCTGCATAGAAGATTTTGTCAAGAGCAGAGCTGAGGCAACAGTTGATGTCTAATACTTGACAAATTAGATATTAATGGTATTATTATATCAAATAATTCAATTTCAAATGATATTAAATCAAACGATTATGCCAACACACTATAAGGGTAACGAAGTAGAAATTCGGGCTTTGAACGCCTTCATCAAATTGATGCGCGCAGCGAACTCGATTGAGAACAGACTCGCCCAACGTGGCTGCCTCGAGGACTTAACCCCGAGTCAATTTGGAGTGATGGAAGCGCTCTACCACCTAGGTAGCATGTGCCAAACCGAACTAGCACACAAAATTCTGAAATCGAGTGGCAACATGACCCTCGTAATCGACAACCTAGAAAAGCTAGGCTACGTTGTTCGTGAGCGCGACCCGCACGATCGGCGCTTTATAACCGTTCACTTGACCGAGGTAGGACAACAAAAAATCGCAGCCATTTTGCCCTGTCAGATCAAAGCCATTGTTGAAGAATTATCCATCCTAACCGCAGAGGAGCAAGAAACCTTAGCCAGACTATGCAAAAAATTGGGCAAAAGAGAGCTAGACGTTCCCGATCCGAATGAACCTTTTAGCGCTGCATCTGTTCACTCACCCTCAGAATCCTGTCGATTGCTGGGTAAGAGCCCAGATCAAAATCAAAACTCAAATCGGAGGTAACAATGTCTTGGAAAATTGACACTGCTCATTCTGAAATTAACTTCACGGTACGCCACATGATGATCTCCAATGTACGCGGGCGATTTGAACGCTTTGAGGGAAGAGTGGAATTCGACGAGCAAAATCCCACCAACTCCAGCGTTGAAGTTAAGATCGAAGCCGCTAGCATCAACACCCGCGAACCGCAACGCGATGCCCATCTTAAATCGCCCGATTTTCTGGACGTGGAGAAATTCCCTTATCTCATCTTCAAAAGCAAGAAAATTGAGGTGATCGACTCGAATCATGGT
>JAOAHK010000414.1 GCA_026415275.1 Anaerolineales bacterium | reverse complement strand
GTCCACAGTTACCGAAAACCGCTTCGATCGCATCGCTTACAGCGCGTTCCAGGTCAGCATCCTCAAAGACCATGAGAGCATTTTTTCCCCCTAGTTCGAGAACAAGGGGTTTCACTGCCGCGGCAGCCTGCGCCACAATCTTGCGTCCAGTCTCGGCGGAGCCGGTGAATGTGACGCCACGCACCAGCGGATGACGAACCAGCGCTGCGCCAGCTTCTTCTCCAAAACCTGTGACAACATTCAAAACGCCATGCGGAAAACCCACTTCTTGAGCTAAACTCGCCAAACACAAAGCCGATAAAGGCGTTTCTTCGGCAGGTTTGAGGACAACCGTGCATCCAGCAGCCAAAGCTGGAGCGACGGAACGCACGGCTATTCCGAGCGGAAAATTCCAGGGAACAATATGTGCCGTGACCCCCAACGGCTCCAACCACGTAAAGTCAACGACTTCATTCCCTAGCGGAATCGTATCCCCCTGCAACTTATCGGCTGCACCCGCGTTGTATTCAATCGTATGGACGACGCCATCAATGTCCCCGCGTGCCTCGCGCAGCGGCTTGCCATTGTCCAGCGTTTCTAACTCAGCCAATTCCTCTCGATGCGCATGGACCTTTTGCGCTAACCGGTATAGCAAACGCCCGCGCTACGCCGGAGTGACCTCGCTCCATTCTCCATAAAAAGCATTTCCGGCAGCTTGAACAGCAAGATCGATATCTTGGGAATTCGCTCGGGGAACTTTCGCCAGTACTTCTTCGGTAGCCGGATTCAAGGACTCGAAAACCTCACCCCCTTGGCTATTAACCCATTTGCCATTGATAAAGAGCGCGGTTGGAACTTCCATCTGGCTCAGCCCTTAATTCCGGTGCGGGAGATGCCCTCGATAAAGTAGCGTTGCAGCAGGAAGAAGATCAACAAGCTAGGTAGGCTCAGCAATGTAACACCCGCCATCGCTATCCCGAACCCTTCCAATTGCGTATGGGTGCCAACAACAGGAGTGAAAGCGGCGATCCCTACCGGCATCGTTTTCATGTTTTCTTCAAAGACAATCAATAGGGGCCACAAGAAGGCATTCCAGTTAGTCGTGAAGAGCAAGATTGTGGCAGCGAGAAGCGGGGCGCGGGCGAGCGGCAAGGCAATTTGCCAAAAGATTTGAAAACGATTAGCGCCGTCGATTGCTGCGGCGTCTTCAAGTTCATCGGGTAAGCCCAGGAAGAATTGACGGAAAATATAGACGCTAAACACGTTGGGAATAGCCGGCACGATCATGGCAAAATAAGTGTTAGCTAGCCCAGCTTTGAGAAAACCGACAAACATCGGTACAATGGTCATCTCTGTGGGGATCATCAGGGAAGCAATCAGGATAGCAAATAACCATTTGTTTCCCGGAAAATGCAATCGCGCCAAAGCATATCCCGCCATGGCGCCAAATAGAACCCCAAAAAAGGTGGCTGTTCCAGCAACCACCAAGCTGTTCCAAGCCCAACGCAGCACCGGGTATTCAAATACTTTCCTGTAGTTATCCATGACCACGGTGCGGGGTAACCATTCGATTTCTTTCGTCAACACCTCTTTGGGAGGCTTGAGAGATGTGCTCACCATCCAGACAAAGGGGGCGATCCACATGACTGCAACGATCAAACCAGCTAACCAGAGGGGAATATCCCCAACCCGCAGGTTGAATTTCTTCAAAAAGGCTTGAAAGTATCTATACAAATCCGCTAAGATCATCTTTAGTCTCTCTCACGGATCAGACGCTGTTGAAATAGCGTAACGAGTAAGATTACGAAAAAGAGCAACAAGGAAACGGCTGCGGTGTATCCAAGCCGAAAACGCACAATCCCTTCGGTGTAGATATAATGAATCACAGAAACAGATGATCCTGCCGGACCTCCATTGGTCATCATATAGACTTGGCTGAAGATGCGTAAGGTAGCGATGAGCTGTAACGTTACAATCATGCTCAAGGCTGGGCGGATTTGGGGCAGCGTTACATACCAAAACGTCTGCACCCGATTGGCACCATCAATGGCTGCGGCTTCTTTTAATTCGGCGGGAATCTCCTGTAATGCGGCTAGGAAAAGGACAAAACTAAATCCCAAATCCCACCAGATCGAGGCAATGCTGACGCCAATTAATGACCACTGCGTGCTGGTCAGCCAGGGAATGTTGGGAATACCCAACTTATTTAGATAATTATTGATTAAGCCGTATTGCGTGTCTAAAATCCAAACCCACACCAGCCCAATCACGGTTGCTGAGACCACGTTCGGTGAGTAAAAAGCGGTGCGGGCGAAAGACGACAAGGGCCAACGTTGATTGACATACAACGCGAAAATCAATCCTAAAATTGTAACCCCAGGGACAATAATCAGACCATAACGCAAGATATTGAGA
>JAOAHK010000413.1 GCA_026415275.1 Anaerolineales bacterium | reverse complement strand
CATTAGAGTATCGAGATTGGGGAAACCTTCCCTACGTCACCCAAGCAGCTCATATGGCATATCGCCATGCATAAATACAGAATCCTTCAAGGGCTATCGATTTTGCTGAAATTGATGATCTTTACGCCTATCGGGAACTGATGAGTTTATCCGCGTTGGGTCTCATCCCCAAATCGTCATTGAGCGAAGCGCTTTATGGGGGCAAAATTTACCCTGATGGAGAGATGCCCGTTAATGTCTCAGGTGGAAGCCTCGGCATGGGTAATCTATTAGAAGCCAACGGTTGTTCAAAACTGTTAGAGGCAGTCCTCCAATTGCGAGGTGACGCTGGAAAGCGACAACTTTCCTCGCCACATATTGGGCTTGTGCAAAGCTGGCGGGGTATTCCCACTACGAGCACAGCTATTGTCCTCTTGGCAAATTCCTAAGGAAGGAGGATGGGAGATGAAATACCGAAAAGTTGCTGTGGTTGGCGCCGGCATGACACAATTCGTGCGTCGTGCCAAAGAAACACCACAAGAGTTAGCCTATAAAGCTGTTCGTGCGGCTTTAGACTCCTGTGAATTAACAATTAACGACATTGACGCGATTTGCCTTGGCAGTGCACCTGACTCTTTCGACGGTTTTCACATGAAGGGAGAATACTTGAGCAGTAGTGCAGGTGCTTTTCGCAAACCCTTTATGCGCTCTTATGTCGGTGGCGGAACGGGGGTTTTTGTCCCAATTCAAGGTTGGTACCACGTCGCGAGCGGTCTGTTTGATGTTGTTTTGGTTGTGGCAGAAGAAAAGATGTCTTCGTATTACCCCCATGCTCAAGCCGCCTTTTTGACCATCTTCGATCACACCCTTGAGAGACCCCTAAAACCGAATTTGCTTTGGATTTTTGCACTAGAGATGAACCGCTACATGACCACGTATGGACTATCCAAAGCTGACATCGCTCGCGTTTCTGTTTTGCACAAACGCAATGCTGCTGACCATCCCTGCGCGTTGCTCGGCGATCCAAACATTACGGTCGAAGACGTCTTGCAATCAGAAACTTTAGCATGGCCAGTGCAGAGGCTTGATGTCAGCCCTGTCTCCGATGGAGCGGTTGCGATTGTTCTCGCTGCTGAGCATATAGCAAGGCGTATCACCGATAAGCCCATTTGGATTGAAGGTGTCGGATGGTGTCTTGATACCGCATATTGGACAAACCGCGACTTAGCCTATCCTCGCTATGTAGATGTTGCTGCAAAAATGGCTTATGATATGGCTGGCATCAAGGAACCTCGCAAAGAAATCCACATTGCCGAGCCGTATGATCCCTTCGATTACAAAGCGCTTCATCACCTTGAAGGTCTACAACTTGCAGAGCGGGGTAAAGCCATCGAGTTATACCTCAGCGGTGAAGCCGAACGAAATGGCAATTTGCCCATTTGCCCTTCAGGGGGGCTGCTAGGTGTCGGCAATCCAATTGCTGCCGCTGGTCTGATGAAAATTGCGGAGCTTTTCTGGCAATTGCGTGGTGAAGCCGGTCGGCGACAAGTGCCCGGCAACCCCCGACGCGGTATCGCTCAGGCTTGGGGGGATTTAATGCAAGTGGGAACCGTTGTGATTTTAGGACGTTAACCTAGAAAGGAGAGCCGAAATGCAACCCAAGAGTCCATATATCGAGGTTGTATCACTAAATGAGGAAGATTTCAGCTCAGGACAAATCTTATTTCGTCACGATAGGTTGATTGCACATTATGCCTGGGATACTGGGATCGCCATTGGTTACTTTTTGGGTGGGCTAAAAGCTGGAGTTATTCTTGGTGCTTATTGTTCAACTTGTCGAAAAACGGTTACCCCACCTCGTATTGTTTGTGAATGGTGCTTCCGCCCCATGCAGCGATTTGTTGAACTCTCCGACACTGGAAAGGTAAATACCTTTTCAATCTGCTATATAACTTGGGATGTCAAACGCATTAGCGAACCAGAAATCCCAGCCGTCATCGAGATTGACGGCGCATCTCCAGGACATGGATTTCTACATAAACTCGCAGAAGTGGACCCAAACGAGGTGCATATCGGCATGAAAGTTCAAGCGGTTTGGAAACCTCCTGAAGAACGGTGTGGAAGTATTACCGATATCCTCTATTTTCGGAAATTTTAGGAGGCTAAGATGGTTATAGAATTACCTTTCCCAATCCAACCTCCCTTACAATGGACAGGTGAATTACCGGTAACTAGCCGTTACACGTACGGGATTGCTTTAGAGAAATTCTTTCTCGCTCTAAAAGAAGAAGGCAAAATTTTAGGCTCGTGCTGTTCAAAATGCAGCAAAATCTATGTCCCAACCACCTACTTTTGCCCTCAATGTCTGGCAGAGTTGAATGAAACGACCGATGTTGGACTAGACGGCGAGATTCATTCTTACACCCTGCTATAT
>JAOAHK010000412.1 GCA_026415275.1 Anaerolineales bacterium | reverse complement strand
GGCAAACTCCCCATTTGATTGTAAACCTAAAATCACAGGATATGTTTTCTTGCCGCTGACAAGATCGGATGTTGTAGATTTTCCAATTTGTTCTTCATCTCCCCAGATCCCGAGCAAATCGTCGATAATTTGAAAGGCTAAACCGAGGGATTTGCCAAATTCGCGGAAATGAGACTGACACATTTTATCGCGGTTTGCTATGATTGCTCCTAATTGCGCACAAGCTGCAAACAAAGCTGCTGTTTTACCATTGATCATTGTTTGATATTCTTCTAATGAAATTTCGGCGCGGTTTTCAAAGGATATATCAAGGAATTGACCCTGGGTAAGTTGTAAACAGGTCTCAAGTAGTAATTTGGCAGATTGTATGACTATCTCCGTGGGCAGGGAGTTAGATAATCGATGAAGTGCAAGATGGCTGATGGTGAAGAGAGCATCTCCGGCATTAACTCCTTGAGCTAACCCCCATTTTGCCCAAACGGTCAAGCGACCGCGGCGATATTGACTGTTATCTTCGATATCGTCGTGGATAAGAGAAAAGTTATGAACAAATTCCACTGCTGCAGCAGCGGGTAAGGCTTTTTGCCAATCTCCTCCACTGGCCGCCGTGCAAAGCAACAGGATCATCGGGCGAATCCGTTTTCCTGTAGCTTTGGGACCTGCTCCTTCGCCGATCCATCCCATGTGGTAAGCTAACATCTCGTGATATAGTTCGTAAGGACCTTTGGAAAAACAGTCAATATTCTGACGCAATTCTTCCTCGAGTGCTTCTCTCATAATTTTGACAAGATGATCGGCAGTATCCATACCTAGATTTCCTTGAGTGAGATGTGTTGGAGTTCTGAGATTGATTTTACCCCTGCAGCAAACATGGTAATTTGGATTTCTCGTTTAAGCTCTTGTATCGTTTCAATGGTGTCGGCTAAGGAGCGAGCGGCTGCTTTGAGAAAGGGAGATGCCATAGCACCAAGGTTTGCACCCAATGCAAGGCATTTCGTTATGTCAATACCATCTCTCAAGCCACCGGAGGCGATGATGGGAATTGAAGGGTGAAAAGCTCGAATACTCCTAATGCACTCTGCTGTAGGTATTCCCCAATCGATAAAATGGGAAGCGATGCGCGCAGCACTTTCCGATTGAGCGCGGTACATTTCTACTTGAGACCAGGAAGTTCCTCCCGCCCCGGCGACATCGATAACAGCAACACCCGCTTCAATGAGCAGCTTAGCTGCCTTTACGGATATGCCCCATCCGACTTCCTTGACAATTACTGGAACAGGCAGAGAATGGCAGACGGCAGCAATTTTATCAATTAAGTTCGCAAAATGGGTTTCACCTTCGGGTTGCAAAGCTTCTTGAAGAGGATTCAAGTGGAGAATCAGGGCATCAGCTTCAACCATCTCTACCGCTTTTTTGCATTCATCTATCCCATAACGATAATTCAATTGAATGGCACCTAGATTGGCAAAAAGAAGGATACGGGGAGCAACATGACGCACTTGAAAAGTATAGGCAAGTTCGGGGTGTTCAATAGCAGCGCGTTGCGAGCCTAACCCCATTGCAATTTGGGTGACTTCAGCTGCTTCCGCAAGGGTCAGATTGATCTGAGCTGCTTCGGAACTTCCCCCTGTCATGGATGAGATCAGGATTGGAGCCGCAAGGGGTTTATTGAGGAAATTGGTGCTTATATTGACATCTTCAAGATTGCACTCGGGTAAAGCTTGATGCTCAAAACGATATTTTTCTAAACCAGTTGTGATAGCGGATTGGACATCCTCGCGTAGGTTAATTCGAATGTGGTCAGATTTCCGTTGACTAATGTGCGTAACTTTCTTCATGAGGCGGTGTTCCTGTTAGAAAGAGTTATTCCGTAATTAGGGATTTGCTGTTCCTGAAAACTTGACAGATTTAACGCTGGGTATACAATACCTAAAATTCTTTGTGGAGGAAGTATCAATGTCCGATACATACGAAAAGGTCAAAGAAATTATTGTAGAGTTGCTTGGAGTTGATGAGTCAAAAGTCACTCCAGAAGCTCGGTTTCGCGAGGATCTAGAAGCCGATTCCCTGGATTTAGTTGAACTCATCATGGAGTTTGAGGACAAATTTGGGGGACAAATCTCAGACGAAGATGCCCAAAAGATTACCACAGTGGGGGAGGCAGTTAAGTACATCGAAGAACACATGGAAAAACATTAAACCCAATCAAACAAGGTCTTAAGGGCTGTCCAGATGATTGCCTGTCGGACAGCCCTTTTTCGTGTTTAATTTGCAGGTGTGTTTAATAAATTGGGGATTTCTTCAGGATGACGAGCGACTTTCACACCTGCCTCTTGGAGAGCACGGATTTTATCTTTGGCTAACCCCGATCCACCTTCAATGATAGCTCCTGCATGTCCGGTAAATTTCATTGGTAACTTAGCC